>CAMCJO010000254.1 GCA_945875135.1 uncultured Porphyromonas sp. | reverse complement strand
CCCGCCAGCCCTACATCGATGAGCGAGAGCAGCGGCACGGTGATATTGGAGATGATGTTCGGGATCGTGAGCCGCAGAATGTGACGATTTAGCCTTTGATCCTCTACCTTAGCGCGCATTTAGTCTATAGCTATCTGTAGTTCATCTTGCCACTGAGGAGGCGTGATGCCGTAGCAAGCCGTTATCCTATCGGTCGCCAGCACGCTGTAAGCGGGACGCTCGGTAGCCGTGGGGTACTCAGCCGTAGAGATCGGAGTCAGTTGCGACAAGTCATACTCAGGCAGATGCGTGGCGATCGCCTCATAGGCGAAGTCGTACCACGAGCAGATACCTCGGTCGGCATAGTGGAGTAGGGGCGTGCGAAAGGTGCGCTCCGTATCGTAGCAAGCGATGATTTTACAAATAGCTCGTGCCAGCGAAGGAGCCGACGTGGGCGAACCGATCTGATCGTTGACGACACGTAGTGGCTTCCCCTCACGAGCCAGCCGTAGCATGGTGCGAACGAAGTTGTGTCCCCACGGAGCCCAGAGCCACTGCGTACGAATGACTAGGTGCTGCTCAGCGGGATGTGTCGGGTGCATCAGGAGTGCTAGCTCTCCTTGACGCTTGGTGCGACCGTAGAGACTCTGCGGATTGGTACTATCCTCCTCGTGATAGGGCGTACCCTGCTTCCCGTCGAAGACATAGTCTGTGCTAATCTGTATGATCGACAAACGGCTCTCTGCCAGCTGTGCCGGCAGTAGCGCATTGAGTGCTAGGAGGTCACGATAGTGTGCCGGATCTTCGGCCAGGTCTACCTGTGTGAAGGCAGCGCAGTTGACCACCATCGTCCAGTCGTAAGCGACAGATTGCTCTTCCCAGAGCTTGATCGCTCGGGATAGAGACTCTGTGTCGGTGTAGTCGAGCTGCTCATGTGTGTAGCTGACCAGTTCGTAGGGATTACCCCGCTCTGCCAGCTCTCGTGTGATACTGCGTCCTAGCTGTCCCGAGGCACCGAGTAAGATGATACGACCTCTGCTCATGACTGTGGCTTCTCTTGTGACTCCTCCTGGTGATGCTTGCGATGGTACTCCTGATCAAGTAGTGCAAAGAGCGCACTGATCTGCTGGTAGACACGCGTGTCAGTAGGGGAGTGCTCTGCTCCTGCCTCACTGCTCCCTATGAGTCCCTGCATGGTGGCGTTGTAGAGGATCGTGCAGAGGATCTCTATCTCGCCCATCTCCTTGGCGTGTGGATCTTTCGCTCTAAAGGCGACGATCGTCGGTAGGACTAGTATGTAGCACCCTTGGTAGACGATGTTGCGCTCATCTTGGCTCACCTTCTTATGTATTGCCTCGCACTCCGCAAGTAGTTGTTTCGTGACGGGAGCGTGCTGACCGCTGAGGATCTGCGCGACCGACTCCTCGCTGAGTAGCTCTTTCATCAGACTTTGTCTGAGAGGATCGGACTGCATCAGATGCTGCTGGAGTAGCTCCAGAGGTTGTTGCTGTTGCGTGAGGATACGTATACTCTCCTCGGCGATCCATAGATGTATGATCTGAGCCGTGTACTCAGGTACGTCAGGCAGTAGCCCAGGAGTATTAGCTTGGTTCGTCATAGTATTAGTGTGAAGCGTTGCGGTGAGCGATCAACTTGCGTACGGGATAGACAGCCGCTAGGTACCCAACGGCAAAGACCAGTACGAGCACCACGAGTAGATCCGTCAGTCGTACAGCTACTGGATAAGGCTGCGACTCCAAAGCCAGATCGATCGTGAGCCACCCAAAGTGCATCTGTAGCAAGCAGAGGACGATGCCGACAGCTATGCCACCGACGGCACCGATGAGTGTCACCATCAGTCCCTCCAGCTGGAAGGTGCGTCTGATCTCCCGTGGCGTCTCGCCGAGTGCGTGCAGGATCGCTATATCCTCCTGCTTTGATATGAGAAGCATCGAGATACTAGCCATCACATTGTAGGCAGCCAGTAAGAGGATAAAGGCAAAGATGAGCGACGTGATCCACTTTTCGATAGCCACGAGACGCATCAAGTGCGGCTGCTGCTCAGCGCGGTTGCGGACGAGGTACTCCTCACCCAGCTTCGTCGCGATCGCTTTCTGGATAGCCCCCTCGTCTGCGCCCTCATCTAGCTTTAGAGCTAGACCGTGCGCTTGATTTTCGTCCAGCATCAGCAGCGAACGTAGCTCAGAGAGCGGGATGAAGATCGAGTTGTCGTAGACCACATTGTCGGTAAAAAGCACCGACACGGGCACACCCTGCGACCGCCTCAGCGAAGTCATCGGCATGATCGGGTTGATGTATCCCTTGCGCTTGGGGAGCGTGATGATGAGCGGATCCGTGTCGTGAGCTATCGCGTTGAGGTTGATGGCTATCGAGGCCCCAAGATTGTATTGCCCAGGATGTATCGCTATGTCGCCACTGTACAGGTATCGCTCCATATTAGAGATGCGCAGATAGGCACTATCTACACCATATAGATGCGCCGCAGAGAAGCTCTCGCCCTCCGTACGACTTACCAGACCCTCACCCCATACCAGCGGAGCGATCGATCCGATCCCCTTTATCGATCCGATCTCTTGGGTCACCACCCTTTGGTCAAAGGGTGCTTCGTCACCCTTCGTGATCAGTAGCTGTGGATCCAGTCCGATCACCTTGTCGAGGATCATCTGCTCGTACCCATTGTAGATAGATAGCACGCAGATCATCGTCATCGATACCACGGCGATGGCCAGCACGCTCACGCGGGTGACTATATTGATAGCACCCAGCTTCTTGTGAGCAAAGAGGTATCGCCAAGCGATAAAGAAGGGCAGACGCATCGTGTGGAGCTAGAGAAAAAAGTGAGCTAGAGAGCGTAAGCTATTGCTCTAGAAGCTTGTCGATACGCTCCAAATAGTCTAGCGAGTCATCTATATGGTACTCCATCTCGGGGATGACTCGTAGTTGCTGGCCCGTGCGCTGTCCTAGCTCGTAGCGGTAGCTGCCAGCGTTGTCCTGTATGTACTTAAGTAGTTCGTCAGCACGCTCCGAGGGGAAGATACTCAGGTAGATATGAGCTCTGCTCAGGTCGGAGGTGACACGCACCAGAGTGACGCTCACCAGCACCCCTCGCAGTTGCTGCGTCAGTGGGCGAAAGATCTCTCCCATCTCCTTCTGTATCAGTCGTGCTATCTTCTGTTGTCTTCTTGTATCCATAGTGTCATCAGTCGTTATGCATACAAAGATAGCAATTAGTGAGGAGAGATTAGATGT
>CAMCJO010000253.1 GCA_945875135.1 uncultured Porphyromonas sp. | reverse complement strand
GACAATCTTGCAAGCAAGATTGTGAGACTGCTAACTTTTGCAACAGTCTCTTATTTGTGTTTGTGCGAAGCTACTGCTCGGCAGCGACCCAAGCGACACCGACCGTCTCGATGCCCGCTAGCGTTGCCTGCCCCGTCGCTTGCCTTAGCTCGATGGTGTAGAGCCCTGGGTGAGGAGGGGTCAGCGAGGTATTGACCTTATATAGTCGCTGACGTAGCGCATAGCCCTCTCCCGCCCATACGCCTGGCTCCTCGGCGAGAGGGAGTGTCACGGATGTCGTAGCACGCCACCCTAGAGCGGAGCGGAGCTCGATGGTGAGCGGTAGAGCGGTGTATGCGTAGCGGCTGTTGTACCGCACGTAGAGGTAGAGCGTGTGGGGCGTCAGCGCTTGCTCGACAAAGCTGTCGAAGGTGACCCGATGCTCTGCAGACCATACAGCTTGTGGTAGCTCCGCAGTCTGCATCTGCTCCTGATAAGCTGCATAGTGGCAAGAGCCAAGCGTCAGGACGGCTAGCAAAACTACCCCCCCTAGGATGCATCCTCTGCAGGCTCTGCTCATAGCTACAACAGATCTAGTCGTGGTGGATTACTCCTCCTGAGGCTTCGTGCGTGGACGGCGACGACGACCACCCGCCTGAGGCTTGCGTCTCGGCTTGCGATCGGGCTGCGTGGCACCCTCCTCGTGCGAGTCGGCTCTCTCTGGACCCTCTTCGGCTGCGTTGGTAGGCTCCTCGCTACGATCACTCGTAGGGTTGCCACCCTTCGCTCTAGGCGCATCGGTGTTGCTGCGCGCTCTCTTTCTATTTGTCTTGCGACGCTTACGCTTCTTCGGCTGGTCAAAGCGATTGATCGCATTGTCAAAGAGTATGTCCTTAGGCTTCTTCGGAGCCTCCTGCTGATCAGAGAGCGTCTCGGGTATCTCGCCACGCTGATTCATCTCTATGATCTCCTTAGCCCGCTCTACGGATATGGTCTCAGGCTCTTCGAGACTCTTAGGCGCCAAGCTGTAAGTGATTTCTCCTGCGAGGAGGTCGCACTTATTAAGGTAGTAGGTGCCGCTCTCCGTCTCTAGGGGTGTGCGACTCGAGGGGAAGGCTTTCTTTGCTTCCATATAGACATCCACCTCGTAGTTGGTACAGCACTTGAGCTTGCCGCACTGGCCGGTGAGCCTGAGCGAGTTCTGAGCTAAGTTCTGAAAGCGTGCCGCAGCCGTACTGACGGAGTTAAAGCGTGAGAGCCAGGTAGCGCAGCAGAGCGCTCGTCCGCAAGGACCGATACCCCCGATACGTCCCGCCTCCTGTCTAGCACCTATCTGACGCATCTCCACACGTATGTGGAAAGCGTCCGCCAGGAGCCGTATCAGCTTGCGAAAGTCTACTCGCTGATCCGCTATGTAGTAGAATATGGCGCGCGTCCCGTCAGCCTGATACTCCACATCGCCGATCTTCATATCTAGTCCTAGCGAAGTGGCTATCTCGCGCGACTCGATCATCGTCGGGTGCTCGCGTAGCTTAGCCACACGATAGTGGTCCATGTCGGCAGGGCGAGCTTTGCGATAGATCGCCTTTGCATTGTCCACATACTGCTCGTCATGGTTGGCCCGTATCTTCGTAAAGACGAGCGTCCCCGTGAGAGCTACCATGCCGACATCGTAGCCTCCGCTGTCAGCCTCGACGACCACGTAGTCACCTCGCTTGAGGTCAAGGTGATCCACGTTACGGTAGTAGTTCTTGCGCGTATTCTTGAACTGCACCTCGATGATCTCCTGCTGCTGTACGCCATCGGGCAGATCAGCTAGCCAGTCAAAGGTCGAGAGCTTGCAGCAGCGCGACCCTACGCCTTTACATCGTGGGCAGTCTATCTTATCTAGTAGGTCTGGTTTGTATTCCATCAAATAATTTCAAAAAAGGGAGAGGAGGAGAGAGGAGGGAAGATTACTTCTTCTTTCGTCCAGCCACCCGCTCGATCGAGTCAAATCCCTGTCCATATACGCCATGTACCGTAGACTCAGAGATAAAGGCGTTGGGGTCTACCGAGTTGATCACTTGGTAGAGGCCTCCACGTAGATTCTTGCGGATGGTCACTAGCACCACGTGCATCTGTTGGTGACTATAGCCACCCTCGCCGTGGAGTATAGTGCAGCCATGCCCTAGGCGACGTGTGATAGCCTCGCTGAGCCGCTCGTACTTGGTACTGACGATGAGCAGCTGCACAGACTGTTTGTTGGCATCCATGATGTAGTCCAGCATCTGCCCTACGATCGTGATCTCGATGAAGGAGAAGGCGAGCTTGCCTAGAGCCGTACCCCAACTATACTGAGGCCCGAAGAAGTGGCTCACCACGGCACCCGTCGTGACGATGATTGCATCCATAAAGATCATAGCACGTCCCAGAGAGAGCGTGCTGTACTTATTGATGATAGCCACGATAATGTCGGTGCCACCGGTACTACCATTGGCAGAGAAGACAAGGCCTAGTCCAGCACCACAGAGCCCAGCACCAACGATCAGAGCGACAAATGGCTCGTCGGGAGCCAAGAGTGGTCCGAAGTTGGGGATGGTACTGGTCAGCCAGGTGGGCAGGTTGTTGTACACCTCTAGTCCCTGCCCCACCATGGGGGTAAAGAACGCTTGTCCCACAGGGATCGTGACGGCAAGCATCAGGACCGCTATGACCGTCTTCATCGAGAAGCGCCACCCCAAGATCCATATCGAGAGGAGTAGCAAGCCGACATTGATGATGTTGTAAGGTATGCTGGCCGGGATATTCGTCGCCAGCTGAATGATCGTGGTCAGTCCAGCCAGTCCTCCCGAGGTGATGTCTTGTGAGAGGATGAAGGCTGTCCAGCCAAACGTGTAGACGACTACACCGGCGAAGATGAGTAGGACATCCTTTAGAAAGCGCGCAGACTTGCGTGGATCGGGATAGCGTAAAGGTCTTTCAGTAGTCATGAGTGACATGTTTATTACTTGGCGAAGGGGGGGGACACGTCCCTCGGACGCCAAACTCAGAAGTAACACAAAGGTAGCAAAAAAGAAGACTGACGCAAAAAAGGGCGCGACCTCAAGCCCTCTGCAAATCTTACGAGTAGCGGCTTGCCGTGACGCTATCCGCTAACCTATATCTGTGCGTTGCTATCGAGAGGGTACTAGCTCTCATCGCTTGTATCGTGCTGAACCCTAAAGATATACGAGTTCCAAAAATAGTTCCCCTCTTGGAACTTTTTAGTTCCAAGGGAGGAACTTTCGAGTTCCAA
>CAMCJO010000252.1 GCA_945875135.1 uncultured Porphyromonas sp. | reverse complement strand
GACTTTGCGCTAAAGCTCTCTTTTCGAACTGAAAAGTGCCCCGTCAGATCACTTTTCCAGCAATTTATTACCCAGCGGTGACTTCTGTCGGGGTGCCTTCTTGGATTTGGAAGAGGCGGTAGGGGACTTGCTTCGAGGAGATGATCTCGTCGAGGTACTTGCGGTTTGTATCGGTGATAAAGATCTGCCCGAAGGTGTCTGTAGCTACAAGCTCGATGATGCGCTCTACACGGTCGCTGTCTAGCTTGTCAAAGATGTCATCGAGGAGGAGTAGGGGAGCCGTCTGATTCGTCAAGTGCTGCTGCAGATAGCGGTATTCGGCGAGCTTGTAGGCGATGAGGTAAGTCTTGTTTTGCCCTTCGGAGCCTATCTTGCGCATGAGGTTCTCTCCGAGGAGCATCTCAAAGTCATCTCTGTGGCAACCGGTCGCTGTGAAGCCATACTCGTAGTCTCGCTGACGGCGGTCTCGTAGTATGCGCAGCTGCTCCTGAGCGGTGCTGGCACTGCCGGCACTAAAGGATAGGACGGCACGCTCTACACCGGCAGCTAGATGCTGATAGATCTGATCGAATGTAGGGACGAGCTCCTCGACATAAGCTTGTCGCATCGTCGTGACCGCTAGACCTGTCGTTGCTAAGGTCTCCTCGAGGATATCCATCAGAGCAGGCTCGTGGATCTGGTTGCGCAGCATATTGTTGCGCTGATCGAGGGCTCTATTGTAGTTGATCAAGTTTGCCAGATAGGTCGCATCTTGCTGTGATAGGATGCGGTCTACGGAGCGTCTGCGCTCGTCGCTTCCCCCACGTATGAGTCTCTGGTCGTGTGGCGATATGATAACCAGCGGGTAGCGTCCTATGTGGTCGCTGTGACGCTTGTAGAGACGACCATTGCGAGAAAGCTGCTTGCTCCGCTCGGTAGAGATGCGCAGGCTGATCTTGTCCTCCTGCCCATCGTCCCATAGGTACTCGCCCTGGATGATTGCCTCTTGCGCCCCGTGATGTATGGCGTAGCGATCGGTCGTGCCTAGATGCCCACGCACCACCGAGAGGTAGTGGATGGCATCTAGGAGATTGGTCTTGCCCATGCCATTGCCCCCGAAGAAGCAGTTGAGCTTGGGAGCAAAGTGGCAGTTTGCCGTCGCAACATTCTTAAAGTTGATGACACTCAGCGAGCTTAGTATCATAGTCGAGGCTCTATTCCTAACTCCTGCATGGGTGCGAGTAGCTCTTCGTGTGCTGCACGTAGTCGGCTCGTGAGCTGCTTCGTAGCGTGGCAGAGTGGCAGGCGCACCGCACAGGTCTCTATGAGCTGAATGGTGTGTAGCAGCCCCTTGATGCCCACGGGGTTGCCCTCCTTAAAGAGCAACTGATACATCTCCGCAAAGAGTGCATCAATCGCATCCGCCCGCTCCCGTTGCTCTGTAATCAGAGCCGAGACGAGCGCTTTGATCGCTTGCGGATAAGCGTTTGCTACGACCGAGACGACTCCATCGCCTCCTGCACGGATGATATCTTTCGTCAGGTGATCGTCGCCTGAGTAGACCAGCAGGTCAGGACGGCATAGCTCACGAATCTCTCCGATTCGCTCCACATGCCCCGAAGCCTCCTTGATGCCGATGATCTTTGCCGAGTCACGCTGCAAGCGTGCTACCGTATCGGGCAGCAGGTCGCAACCCGTACGCGAGGGGATGTTGTATAGTATGATCGGCTTCTTGCTCGCCTCGGCAACAGCCATATAGTGCAGGTACAGTCCCTCCTGCGTCGGCTTATTATAGTAAGGTACTACCGAGAGGATCGCATCGACATTGTCATAGATCGGGTCGCTCATACGCTGGCACAGGTCCTGCGTGTTGTTGCTCCCGACGCCGATGACCAGCGGACAGCGACCATCGATGGCGCGTCGCACCACATCGATCAGTAGCAGTCGCTCAGGATAAACGACCGTAGGCGACTCGCCCGTAGTGCCGAGCAGCACCACAAAGTCGCACCCGCCGGAGACCACATGCTCCGTCAGACGGCTCAGCGAAGCCGAGTCTACCTGCCCATTCTCCAGAAATGGAGTAATCAACGCCACGCCAGTGCCTGTCAGATGGCGATAAGGATGGTAAGTATATTTGTCGTACATATACAATAAGGTATAGCCCCTAGCAATTTATCCAGTTCATATCGAGCAGCTCCGCACGAGCTGCATTGTACTCTGCAATAATGTTTTCGAAGATCTGAGCCACCGGCTGCACCTGCTCTATCTGCGCAGCCACCTGACCGATCTCTAGCTCGCCCTCTGCCAGGTCTCCCTCGAAGATACCTCGCTTAGCCCTGGCCCTCCCTAGTAGCTCTCGTAGCTCATCGACAGAGGCTCCACGAGCTTGCAGGGCAACCACCTGTTGGTAAAAGTCGTTCTTCAGCAAGCGTGTCGGTGCAAGCTCCTTGAGGGTCAATATGGTGTCCCCCTCGTCACTCTTGACGCACGCCTCCTTGAAGGCTTCATGCGCGCTACTCTCCTCGCTCAGCGCAAAGAGCGTCCCGATCTGCACCCCCTCGGCACCTAGGCTCTGAGCCGCCAATATAGAGCGCCCCGAAGCGATCCCACCAGCCGCCACGAGGGGCAGGTCAATAGCCTGCGCCACAGCCGGTATCAGTGCCAGCGTCGTCGTCTCCTCACGGCCGTTGTGACCGCCAGCCTCAAAGCCTTCAGCAATCACCGCATCGACACCAGCCTCTTGGCACTTGACCGCAAACTTCGTACTGCTGACCACGTGCATCACCTTGATACCGTGCTCATGGAGCAGGGGTGTAAAGCGCTTGGGACTACCCGCCGAGGTGACCACGATAGGCACCTGCTCCTCGATGATAATCTGGATCAATGTATCGATCTCAGGGTAGAGTAGCGGTACATTAACCCCAAAAGGCCGATTCGTAGCCTCACGGCAGCGGGCTATATGTTCGCGCAGCACCTCAGGGTACATCGAGCCAGCACCTAGGAGGCCCAGTCCCCCCGCATTGCTCACCGCCGAAGCCAGTCGCCAACCGCTGCACCAGACCATACCGCCAGCGATGATCGGGTAACGTATGCCTAGTAGGTCGCAGAGTCTATTCTTCATATTGTCTTCATTGCAAATTCAAACTTCCTGCACAAAGCTACGCAAATCACGCCACATATCGTTTCTTTTGTTGCAAGGAAAAGCATCGATAGAGTGTAAGCGAACCAATCTGATCAATGGCTGAGCAAAAGCAACGCCACGCTCAGGAAGAATAGCTTGTTTTC
>CAMCJO010000251.1 GCA_945875135.1 uncultured Porphyromonas sp. | reverse complement strand
ATTGGTTGTTCCTCGTACACCTATGCACCGCAAAGGTACATAATATATTCTAATCTCCACGTAAGGAGCTGTTGGCTGTTAGCTAGACTCACTACCATCCCTTGATCTTCTAGAGGCACTAGCCAACATCTAATTTCTAATCTCTAACTCCTAATCTCTTTTTTAATATCTTTGCCTAGAGCTGACGCAACTCAGTAGATGCTACGAGTTTAGTACGATGACTCACCTCGACAATTGCTATCTCGTGTAGCAGAAGACACTAAGCATAGGAGAAAACATAAATCCATAATACCAACAAACATGAAACGGACTAGATTACTATTAGGATGCGTCCTAATTATTTGCCTGTCACTATCGCAAAGTATGCTTCTGACAGCTCAAGAAGACCTTGTTGCAGAGATGAATGGCACCTATGCGACGGGATCAGAACTTAACCTATGGGTGTCATCTCGCTCTGGCTCTATCCGAGTCGACTATGGCAATGGCTCAATCACTGAGCGACAGGTCTCTACAGACCCTAACATGCCGACGAAGATCAACAGCTACACGACAGAGGGCAAGTCGGTCAAAGTATACGGCCGCGACCTGACGGCTCTACGATGCTTCTGGAACAAGCTCACGTCTCTCACGCTCCACGCTCCAGAGCTAGAGGTACTCATCTGTCACACAAACAGCATACCCTCTCTAGACCTTACGGGTAGCCCTAAGCTGCGCATACTCGATGCTACAGAGGCGGGGCTGACGACCCTTCAGATGAATGGTCTGACCCTCATCGATACGCTCGTATGTGATGGCAATGAATTGACACAGCTAGATCTGAGTGGCATGACACGACTCAAGCTCTTGGAGTGCTACAAGAATAAACTGTCGCAGCTGGATCTCACCTCTTGTACAAATCTCATCAAGGTATCTGCTCACAAGAACCAACTCACGGCACTCAACGTGTCTGGACTGACTAAGCTAGAGGAGGTCTCTTGCTGGAGAAATAAAATAGCCGAGCTAGATCTCTCCTCAGCAACTGCACTCAACGCTCTAGACTGTAGCGAAAACAGTCTGACCAAGCTCCTAGTCAGTCCATCGGCTCCTATTAAGAAGATCGAACTCTATGACAACCAGCTCTCAGAGGAAGCTTTTAATAGCTTTATCAAGAGCCTGCCTGATCTATCTGGACAAGAGTCAGGGACCCTCAAGGCGGTCAAGACAAGTACGACAACTCCCGAAGGAAATCAAGTATCTCCGCAAGCCCTCCGAGAGGCTCAAAGCAAGAACTGGCGCATCTACAAGGGATATGAAGAGATACCCGTACCTATGCCCCATGCGACCCTGACGACTAGTGGTGTCTCTCAGTGGACTATCTCTGCGCAGCTAGTTGATGAGTCTCAGAAAGACAAAGCATGGATCGACTGGAACAACGATGGCATCTGTCAAGACAATGAGAAAGGGCTCCCTGAGGGCAAGCATGCCGTAGAGACTAACACCATCACGATATATGGCGATCTAGAGGCTCTCTTCTGCTATGAAAACGCCCTGACAGACATAGACGTATCCTCTCTCCAGAGCTTGAAGCGCTTGAACATTAGTGACAATAGCTTGACTCAGATAGACCTCTCTCACAATCCGCTCCTCGAGGAGCTGTGGATGCAAAACAATCAGTTCACAACGATCGATCTGTCACACCAGCCAGCATTCGATAATCTCAACGCCTCGAATAATAAGCTCACAGAGATAACCTTCGCTCCTGAGTCAGCAACGAACCGTATCGATCTGTCTAACAATAAACTGACGACTATAGATCTATCAAATACGCCTCACCTAGTCTTGCTCAACTGCAATGATAACCAGCTGACCGCTTTCGACTGTAAGCCTGTCGGAAACTTGAGCTTCCTATATCTAGCAAACAACCAGCTTACGGCTCTCGACCCCACTACCCTACCTGAGCTTATAGAGTTAAATCTAAACGGCAATCATCTCTCCACCATCAATCTAGAAGGTCTCGAGTGGTTGACCAAGCTACTCCTAGCTGGCAATAACATATCCACCATCGATCTCTCAGGCTGTCCTGATCTAACACAGCTCAACCTTGCAGAGAACCCCATAACCGACTTAGACCTAACCCCATGCGGTAGCATCTTCTGGCTCAATCTATCTGGATGCGGGCTGAGTAGCGTAGATGTCACCTCTCTATCTTACCTCTCTATGCTATATCTCCCATACAATCAGCTCACCGAGCTAACCCTGCCTACTGAGTGCGAGGAGCTTGTAGCTCTAGATATAGAGGGCAATCAGATCAGAGGTGATAAGATGCAAGCTCTCATCGATCAGCTTCCTAACCTAGAGTATGGTGTAGGAGAGTTTTATGTAGTCGCTCAAGACAGCCTCTATGGTAATGCCATCTCCACAGATCAAGTAGTGACTCTTCTTCAAAAGTCTTGGAAAGTATTCCAAAGCACCAAGTCCGAGCCAAAGTATATCGAATTTGAAGGCTACACGATGTGTCCTGTACACCTCACAGTAGGAGAGCATGGCTCTGCCTCTATTGTGAACTATCAACCCTACAGTGAAGTTCCCATGGGTGTCCGGCTACAGCTCTCTGTAACGCCTGAAGCAGGCTACAAGATTCAGTCGATACTCGTCAATGGAAAGCCCCTAGAGGGCATGGAGTTCGAAGTGCTCCAGGAGACTAACGTAGAGATCCTCTTCCAAAAAGAGACTGCTCTGCAAGCTCCAACTGACGCCTCTGTAGCACTCTATCCGAACCCCGCAACAGACTATATCACCATCCGCACGACTATCGGCAGCACTATCGAGCTCTTCGCTAGCGATGGCACGCTTGTAGCCACAACGCAGACCAACATGCCAGAGACTACCCTCTCCGTAGCACAACTGCCAGCAGGACGTTACGTAGCACGGATCACCGAGCGTGACGGCAAGATGGTACTAACGCCTGTAATCATCCGATAAGCTTCGTCGTCTACCAGACTGCGGACTAACACACGCAGTCTCCATACATGAGACTGTTGCAAAAGTCAACAGTCTCACAATCTTGCTTGCAAGATTGTCCAGACTTTGCAGAAAGGATGAAGCGCAAGGCGCTGAGGGTGAGGTCTGAAGGGAGCATACCTCCGTATGTGACCGAAGCCGAATCCCGAAAGCAACACAGCGATTCGCCTTTATGCAACAGCCTCTACATAGAGCGACCCCTGTAGGAGTGCATACTAAAGCATTCCCGCAGGGGTCACTACATTCGTTGTATGTCGCTACGCTAGCTGGATGATTGTCGGAGCG
>CAMCJO010000250.1 GCA_945875135.1 uncultured Porphyromonas sp. | reverse complement strand
GGTAAAGTCATATCGACGTAAATAGATCATAAGTAGTTTGCTATACGTTGCTAAAACGGGTACTAAGCGTGCGGTAAACGGGCAATCTCCGAGCGTCAGCTCACGCCCCGATCCCGCCGTTAGTCGTTGCAAAGGTACTGAATTAGAGATTAGAAGTTAGAGGTTAGAAGTTAGAGCTTTTTCTAGTGGCACTAGTATCTCTAGTAGCACTAGTGCCAACATCCAATCGCTTTTCCACGTGGATATTGTGTTGCAGATTTGTTTGACGATAATCTACCGACCCTAAATCTCTCCCAGCTCCTCAATGCAGGAGTTAGCCCTTCCAATGAAACTAGAGTTTCCTACCTATGGCACTAGAGTTTCCTACCTATGGCACTGGAGTTTCATACGTATGGCACTGTAGTTTCCTACCTATGAAACTGTCGGGACTTTTGAGGAAGTCGAGAGATTCTTCTAACCTGTGCTTCGATATGGCACACCCTGCGGTGTATCTTTGCACTGTGTTTAACAAATCAAATGAAGAACTATGGATATAAATGACTTACTAAAGAGGCAGCTGGACGAAGCTGCTTGGAAAGGACTCTCACAGGAGTTCCCCTGGACATTAGAGACCCTCAGGAAGTATTGGAAGAAGCTAGACTGGCATCTGGTCTCTAACAACGCCGAGATCCTGTGGACGCCCGAGATGCTTGAGGAGTTCAAGAATTGGATAGCCTGGTCTAGTCTCTCTCTGACTGATTGCGACTCCATTCTAACAGTAGCGTGCTTGGAGCGGTTTGCAGACTGCTGGGACTGGGATAAACTATCTGAGAATGACTCCATACCACTGGACTATGATACGATAGATCGCTTCATCGACAAGTGGAACTGGGCCGAGCTGATAGACCACGGTAGCTGGATGGATAAAGACCTTGGAGCATCGCACCTGTACAGCTATGAATTCCTAGAGCGCTACGCTAGCCGAATCCCCATAGATGCGCTGAAGGATTCTCAGCTATGGTACGCCATCAAAGAGCAGCGCAAGAAAGAGCTGCATCGCCAGATCGCCTGCGGAGAGGCGTAGCTCGCTGTAGCTCGCTAGAGATGAGATGTTAGAAGTTAGAGATTAGAGGTGCTTGCCTCTAGTCTCTATGCGACAAATCGCTTTGTGCAGCCCACGCTCGTCACGCTATTGTATGTTTCGGTAAAAGGTTGTACCTTAGCATCGCAGTTGGGGGGAGTCTATCCTCCCACTGTCGCATCAAACATACGAAGCGATTGTGCTTATCTCGAAGTCGGGAACGTAGGAAATTCAAGACTTGTTCAGAGAGTAGGCATAGTGGTTTCCACGCAAAGGGCGTGGGCTGCTATCAGCGTATCTCTGAATCAAGGTATCCTACGACCTCCGACTTAGAACGTGGCACAGCAGTTCCACGCTTCTTTTGTTTTATGGAGGTTATCGAATAGAAATCAAAAACGTAGGACACGCGCTCTCCCTACAACCATAGAGAGCCAACAAACAAACAAAACACTATGTCACAGATGATCAATCGCACTAAGGAGCTAATCCGAATTAGCCCAAAAGACCCTAGAGTCCTTGAGTACTCCACTAATGACGGAAGAACTTGGCACAGACGCTATAAGACCATGTCCAATCAAGGCAACATTGAGGATCTAACGGACAACGGAAAAGAGATCCTAGCAACTTGTGAGAAGGGGCTTTTCTACTCTACCAACGAAGGGCGTACTTGGCATAAACGCAGTTAAGGAGTATGGAAAAGGTCAGAATGGATTGTATATAATTCGTTCTGACCTTTTTGCTTACTTCTTCTTGTCAATAACCTTGCTGTAATCAGGGATGCTTATGAAAAAGAAGAGTACAAAGCAGATGACTCCATCGAAGCTCAGAAAGATAGCTAAGCTACTTTATGTGTTTGATTGGATAGCAGACTTGGTGATTATATCCAATGTCGTCTGCATCGTCATATTGCTAAACGAGGATGTGTCACCACTAGTCGCGAGCTACATCGAGATCTACCTCGACATTAGCCTAGTGGTACTCTTTTTAGAGCTGGGGATGCGTATGTACTACAAGCGCCACTTCTGGCGTACGCCTGGGGATGTCTTTGATCTCGTTGTCACGACAGTTTGTGCGGTGAGCTTTATGCCGAGCTTGATCTCGCTGAGAGCGCTGCGACTAGTGCGACTGATCCGCATGCTCCGCATCTTTTCGATCAATAGGCACATGCGTCTCTTCTCCGAGGCAATGATTAAGTCCTTGCCCCGTGTGGCTTGGTCGAGTGGCTTCTTCGGGATGACTCTACTTATCTATGCGATCATAGGAATGGACAGCTATGGTGCAACGGCCCCGGAGTACTTTGGCTCTTTGAGTCGCTCGCTCTTTACGCTGTTTCAGGTAATGTCGCTAGAGGCTTGGGCGTCGGATGTAGCTCGTCCTATCATGAGTGTGCATCCGTTGGCTTGGCTCTATTTCGTTAGTTATATACTGATTGCCTCGTATATCCTGCTGAGTCTTGTGGCTGGTGTGATCACCGCAACGACGGTAGAGGTCTACGAGCATGAGGAGACTCACAGAGATATACTCAGTGCTGTAAACAAGCTACAGAAGCAGGTCGATGAACTCTCCAAGCGACTACCCTCAGAGAGCGACAAGAAGGAGTAATCTCAACCAATCTCATTATTGTCAAGAATAACATCACAATATGTATCACTAAAAATCGTATGAACTATGGGAAAGAAATTGGACAAAACTGCGAAAGTGCTAACTGTTGCAGGAACCCTACTAGCCATCGCCAAAGCAGCGGTGGAAGCATTATCAAAAAAGTAGCTTTCTAAATCTTCAAAAGAGGCTAGAGGGTTCAATTTACAAAGCACTCAACGTAAACGCTTCTAAAACAAGAATGTGACAAGACAATGGACTCAGTAGTTCTACTGACCAGTTGCTTTTGTCAAGACTAAGATCACAGTATGTATCACTAAAAACTAGATGAATTATGGAGGATAACTCAGACAAGAAATCAAACACAAAAAAGACTCTCTTTAAAGCCGCACTAGCAGCCGCTGCAGCAGTAATAGGAGTCTTAATGAATGACAAGTGATTGCACGAAGAGATGTTCCGTGAAGTCAAGTTTTTGCCGAGAGTGGGGAAGCACTATGACCACTCTAGATGGGGCAAGCGTGTGATGGTGCTAGGCGAGAGCCACTACTGCGCTAATCCTAGCGAGGCTACTGCGAATATTACGCATAGGGTTTTTGAGTATCTCTTTGACTCCTCGTGTGATCACGAAGGCTGGATGAATAC
>CAMCJO010000249.1 GCA_945875135.1 uncultured Porphyromonas sp. | reverse complement strand
ACCAGCTATGCTCCGTGCGTAGCAGACTATCCAAACAGGCATAGGCGTGCCTCTAGGTAGTTGGTCAGGAGGGTGCATCTAACAATAGTTTCACACAGTTCAAAATCCAAACAAAATGCCTAAACAGAAGACAGTATCAGGCGCTAAGAAGCGTTTTTTCCTGACAGGTAGCGGACGCGTCAAGCGTAAGCATGCGTACAAGAGTCACATCCTCACCAAAAAGAGCAAGAAGCGTAAGCGCAACCTTACCTACACCGCTCTCGTGCATCCGCACAATGAGAAGAGTGTCAAGGAGATGCTCAACCTTTAATCGAGGAGTCAACAGAGTTTAGTACGTATTTATCAAACACACTAATCGACACAAGAAATGCCTAGATCAGTAAATCACGTCGCTTCACGAGCTAAGCGCAAAAGAATACTCAAGCTAACACGCGGATACATCGGTGCCCGCAGCAACGTCTGGACCGTAGCCAAGAATGGCTGGGAGAAGGGTCTCACCTATGCTTACCGTGACCGTAAGAACAAGAAGCGCTCTTTCCGCGCTCTATGGATACAGCGTATCAATGCTGCTGCACGTCTAGAGGGTATGACCTACTCGACACTGATGGGTGCCCTACACAAGCAGGGGATTGAGATCAATCGTAAGGTCCTCGCTGACCTCGCTATGAACAATCCCGAAGCCTTTAAGTCTATCTGCGAAAAGGCTAGAGGCTAAACAACGGGCTCTAATATAAAGCCTAGGCGCAAGACACAGGACGCACGATGTCTCCTTGATGACATCACGATCTTGAGTCTTGCGTCTAGTCATTAAGCGATTTTCTATCGAGTCGCTATGGTTCTAGTCAGCACACTGCGCTAGCTGTAGCAGACTTTGTGTGGCGACACACTCCTTTCTGTCATCTTACAACACTCTTCAATCCATAATATAGTATGTCAGCTCTTCAAGCAATCTCACCTCTAGATGGTCGCTATGCGAGCAAGACGGCTCCTCTAGCAGCATATAGCTCCGAGTCGGCACTTATCCGCTACCGTGTACGTATCGAGGTGGAGTACCTCATAGCGCTAACCCAAGCGATACCCGCACTGAGCAAAGCCCTCCCAGAGTCTAAGCAAGAAGCTCTCAGGCAGCTTTACAAAGAGTGGTCTACAGAGGCCGCACAAGAGGTAAAAGATATCGAGGCTACGACCAATCATGATGTCAAGGCTGTCGAGTACTACATCAAGCGTCATCTACCTCAGCTGGGACTAGAGGAGATTGAGGAGTTTGTCCACTTCGGACTAACATCGCAAGATGTCAATAATACCGCCTTCCCGCTGATGCTGCGCGAGGCACTGCACGAGGTCTATCTCCCCACGCTCCAGAAGCTCATCGAGCAGCTGCGTCAGCTCGCCAATGAGTGGCACGATGTCGCTATGCTGGCTCGCACACATGGTCAGCCCGCTAGCCCCACACGTCTGGGCAAGGAGATCATGGTCTTCGTCTATCGCTTGGAGCAGCAGACCAAAGCTCTAGAGCAGGTGCCCATCACGGGCAAGTTTGGCGGTGCTACGGGCAACTTTAATGCGCACCATGTAGCCTACCCCACCATTGACTGGGTCGCTTTTGGCAATAGCTTCCTCACATCACTAGGGCTAGAGCGCGAGCAGTACACGACGCAGATCTCTAACTACGACAACATCGCGGCCCTCTTTGAGGCGACGGCGCGTATCAACACGATCCTCATCGACCTGGCTCGAGACTTCTGGAGCTACATCTCTATGGGTTACTTCGGGCAGAAGATCAAGGCAGGAGAGGTTGGCTCCAGTGCTATGCCTCACAAGGTTAACCCTATTGACTTTGAGAATGCTGAGGGCAACCTCGGGCTAGCTAATGCCGTGGCGCTACATCTAGCCTCTAAGCTCCCCATATCTCGTCTACAGCGTGATCTGACCGACTCGACGGTGATACGCAATCAGCTCGTCCCGATGGGCTACACGCTGATAGCTTTCAGTAGTCTCTCTAAGGGTCTGGGCAAGCTAGTCATCCACCCCGAGTGCATCGCTCATGACCTCGACTGCAACTGGGCCGTGGTCGCCGAGGCTATCCAGACGATCCTGCGCCGTGAGGGTTATCCGCACCCCTATGAGACGCTCAAGGCACTGACCCGCACAGGTGAGGAGATAAGCCAAGAGACGATCGCTCACTTCATCGACACCCTAGAGGTTGCCGAGGAGGTCAAAAAGGAGCTTCGTCAGATCACTCCGCACAACTACGTAGGGCTCTAGTCTGCTAATAAATTAGTACCTTTGTCGTAGCTCAATCAACTAGTAAGATCCACAGTTAGTTAGATCCGAGGGAAAGCCTGTTGGCTCTGTTTGAACAGCAACAGCGGCCCCTTGATACAGAATATACCACACAACACACTAAGCCTGTTGTGTAGTCATCAAATAGCTTCATGTCTATAGACAGCAATCCTACATCAGAGGCACAGCACAAGAAGAGTTCCTCTGCAGACTCATCTGCCGAGGTGCCCACATCCGCATCTACTGGCAAGCGCAGACGTCAACGCATAGCACGGCCCGCTACCAATGAGTCCTTGATCCGTGTCAAGGTCAGTGGCGAGGAGAGTGCCACCGTAACGCATCGCAACATAGATGCCTCCGAGATGGTCAAGCCCCGCGACATCAATGCTGAGAAAGCTTTGGAGCGAAGACATAACTTCGACGAGCAGCATACTGGAGAGCGAAGTTTTCACAAAGCCGTGGCACCGATGTCTGTTATTGGCGATGGCAATCAGGATGACCCTGTCATATATCCATACGCCAAGCAGAGAGGCAAGGCTGCCCGCTCTAAGGCACATCGCGAAGAAACTCGCACTTCGTCGGCACGTCGCAAGAGAGGGGCCAATGCAACGGATCGTAAAGATAAGCGCTCCGTAGCTCCTCGCAAGAACGCTGGTCAGCGTCCTAACAAGCAGCGCAAGGGCGAAGCTAAGCCCCGCATGCCTAAGGCTCCTATCGAGCCTGTACGCTACGCCTCTCCCCTAGTCGAGGCTGGCGAACCGATACGACTCAATAAGTTCCTCTCCAACTCTGGACTATGCTCACGTCGCACAGCAGATCAGTACATCACTGCTGGACGTGTCAAGGTCAATGGCTCCGTCGTCTCCGAGCTAGGCTCGCAGGTGCTACCGACCGACCAAGTGATGGTCGATGACAAGCCCATCACACTAGAGGCTAAGGTCTACGTACTGCTCAACAAGCCGAAGAACTGTGTCACCACGCTTACCGATCCCGAGGGGCGACGCACCGTCATGGACCTCGTGCACAACGCTTGCACCGAGCGCATCTACCCC
>CAMCJO010000248.1 GCA_945875135.1 uncultured Porphyromonas sp. | reverse complement strand
TTCAAACCCACGACCTTCAGAACCGGAATCTGACGCTCTATTCAGCTAAGCTACCGAGCCTCGTCTTATCGCCACAAAGGTACGGAAAAAAAAAGAGATTGGCTGTTAGCCTTTGGCTGTTGGCTGTTAGCCTTTGCTATTAGCTGTTAGCTATTGGCACTAGAGGCACTAGCACTCCGATCGCTCCGACAGCTCCGATCAGGACTGGCGCATTACAATAATTTAGAGTCGACTACATATTAAAACAGCACTGTGTCGGTGAAAAATGATTTCCACGTGGATATTTCGAAAAGCCCAGGTGGAAAAGAAAAAATTCCTCGGAGGAATGAAATGAAACTTCGGAGGAATGAAATCACGCCCACGTGGAAAAAGAAAAATATCCACGTGGAGATTTGAGATTCCCCACGTGGATATTCGAGAAAGGAGGAAATCGGACGAATTTCCCCGTAAAGATATGTAAATGGGGGTTAGAGGTTAGAGATTAGAGATCGGAGGGAGGCGGAGTCATCAGAATGATCGGATATCTAGCCTCTAACTTCTAATCTCTAGCCTCTAACCTCTAACCTCTAATTTAGTACCTTTGCGGTAGAAATTGTCGCGAGGGGTAGTAGCTTCCTCCACATTAGCACACAAGACTATGACACAGTTCAAGACGACACACCTATATGCCCTGCTGACCTTTATCCTCCTGGCATTGGTAATCACTCTGCTCTCGCCACATGATGAGGAGACCTTTCAGTATCAAGTGGTGGAGGGTAAGCCGTGGGTGGGTGAGGAGCTACTGGTGGCGCCTTTTACCTTCCCAATCTACAAGTCGGACGAGATGATACAGCGGGAGCGCGACAGTGTGCGCCAGACGATCTTGCCCTACTATCAGATTGACACGATCACGGGCAGTAAGATGATACGCAAGTGGGACGAGGACTGGAGCAGCAAGTGGAGCCGTGAGGTGACGGACGATGCTTACTACTTCTATATGCGTGACTACCTCAAGGATCTCTATCGCAATGGAATCATAGAGGAGGAGATAGCCTCTAAGCTAAGGCAGGAAGATGTGCTGGAGGTTAAGCTGCTAAGTGCCGATCAGGTGAGCCGCCTGACGCCTGCGACGCTCTTCTCAACGCCTATGGAGGCGTACCAGCAAGCTACTGAGAGACTACCTCAGGGGATGAGTAAGTCTATCGTCCGCAAGTTTGACCCCAGCAAGTATATCGAGGTCAACGTCTATCCTAACGAAGCTAAGACGCAACAGGTGATCGACGATGAGCTGCGCAACCTCTCTAAGTCTATGGGCGTGGTCCAAAAGGGCGAGCGCATCATCGGTAAGGGCGAGATCGTGAGTCCCCATCAGTACGACATCTTACAGTCGCTGCGTCGTGTCATGGAGGAGCAACGAGATGGTAGCCTGCAACAGGCGCTGCCGATGAGTGTGGGGACTTTTTTGATCATAGCTTCGCTACTGCTGGGGCTGTGGTTCTTCCTCTTCTACTACCGACCGCAGATTGTCAAGGAGTACAAGAACACGCTCTTCCTCTCACTGCTGATCCTCATCTATTCGATCCTGACGATCATCTTCGCCCGTAATGAGCTGGGAGCGTGGATCTATGCGATCCCGTTTGTGTCGGTAGCGATACTGGTGCGCACCTTCTTTGAGTCTCGTACGGCGATCTACGCTTTTCTCACTACGGTGCTGATCTGTGCGCTCTATGTCTCATTTCCGCTGGAGTTTGTCATCATACAGTTTGTCGCTGGCATGGTGGCGGTCTTTAGCCTTCGCTCTCTCTCCTCACGAGCGCAGATCATACGTGCTACATTCCTCATTTTCTTGATATACAATGTGATGACCTGTAGCTACTCGCTGATGACAGGGGGCACGCTGGGCAGTAATGATCTGAGCAATCTGCTATACTTCTCCTTCAACCTGATCTTCAATATGTTTAGCTACCTGCTCATCTACCTCATCGAGAAGACCTTCGGCTATGTCTCAAACATTACGCTCGTGGAGCTGAGCGACGTCAATCGTCCGCTACCACGTCAGCTCTCGGAGCAGGCTCCTGGCACCTTCCAGCACTCGATGCAGGTGGCACTCCTAGCGAGCGATGCGGCTACCGCTATCGGTGCAGATGCTCGCCTCGTACGTGCTGGCGCACTATACCACGATATAGGCAAGATGCGCAATGCGGCATACTTTACGGAGAATCAGGGCGCGATCAATCCGCACGACCAGCTCTCTCCCACAGAGAGTGCTGAGGTCATCATCAAGCATGTGACCGACGGACTGGCCATGGCGCAAAAGCACAATCTCCCGCAGGCGATACAGGACTTTATCCGTATGCACCATGGACGAGGCATAACGAAGTACTTCTACAACCAATATTGCAACGAGCATCCCGACGAGACGGTTGATGTGGATAAGTTTACCTATCCCGGACCCAATCCGAATACTAAGGAAACGGGTATCCTGATGATGGCGGACGCTATCGAGGCGAGCAGTCGTAGCCTCAAGGATCTCAGCAAGGAGACCCTCATAGCACATGTCAATAAGATCATTGATGCAATCGTTGCGGACGGTCTGCTCAACGATACGCCGCTGACCTTTAGAGATATCCAAACGATCAAGGATGTCTTTGCTGAGAAGCTCGCCACCATCTACCACTCACGTATTGCTTACCCAGAGCTCAAGCGATGACCCTCTACCTAGTAGGCTATATGAGTGCTGGCAAAAGCACCGTGGGACGTGCTCTAGCGGAGCTGCTCGGCTATGAGTTTGTAGATACGGACATTTACATCGAGAGTCGCTTTCGTCAGCGGGTGTCTGACCTCTTTCGGCTACATGGCGAGGAGTACTTTCGCCAGAAGGAGCGGATGATCCTAGAGGAGATCGCCGGACTCCCCGATGCGGTCATCGCCACGGGCGGGGGGCTGCCTATCTACCATGACAATATGGACCTCCTCCTAGAGAGTGGCACCGTGCTGTACCTGCGTTATAGCAGTGAGGAGCTAGCTCAGCGTCTGGAGTTGACGAAGCGCACCCGTCCCTCCGTGGCGCACCTCACGGGCGAGACGCTACGTCAACATGTCGAGGAGGCGATGCGTCTCCGTGAGCCGATCTACAGTCGTGCGCATCAGATCATCGACATGGAGGCTCTCGCCGAGCAAGGCATCTCCTCAGAGGCGAAGATAGCACACTGGATCGCTCAGCAACTGCCCCCTGCCGAGTGAAGCTTACTTCCTAGACAAGTGGAGACTGTTGCATAAAGTCAACAGTCTCACAATTTTGCTTTGCAAGATTGTCCAGACTTTGCAGAAAGGATGAAGCGCAAGGCGCTGAGGGTGA
>CAMCJO010000247.1 GCA_945875135.1 uncultured Porphyromonas sp. | reverse complement strand
GTATGTGACCGAAGCCGAATCCCGAAAGCAACACAGCGATTCGCCTTTATGCAATAGGCTCAAAGGACACAAAAAAGGCTGTCGCACATGATAGTCTGCCAACTTAGTGGCGTACCATAGTGCGACAGCCTTGTGCTTATAAGAGGGAGCTGGCTCTCTATCTAGAGAGCGGGACTTCCCCCCCTTGCCTAGTGCTGCATACGCTCCGAGATGGAGCTAATGCTAAAGGTGCCGTCTATCTCCTCAACGGTTATCTTGCCTCGCATCAGATCCATAAAGAAGTCATAGATGCGCTCGGGTGTCAGCTCGGCCTTTTTGCCAGAAGCGTCAAGTCCTAAGTCGTAGACGTCTAGTAGCTTCGTATTGAGGCTAGCAGCGGTCAGGAGGAAGTGGTTTTGCATCTTCTCCCAGTCTATGAGATCAGCCGCTAGCACGCGCCCGATGACGGTGTAGCTCCTGACGGTGAGCTGACTCTCCTCAGACGTCAGCGTACTCTTGGTCTCATCGCTACTGAGGTTCATCATGATGCGCCCAGTATTTGCCGTGGGGGGTAGGCCTCTGTAGAGTGCGCCTAGATCTGCCAGGGCTAGGTTAGCTAGCGTAGTTGTCTCAGGATTGTAGATGATGGGCTCTAGCGAGAAGGCACTGGGCAGCAAGAGTGCGCAGGCACCCTCCATAGAGACACGAGGAGCATTGAAGGTGCCCATGACGGAGCTCTCTACGGATAGCTCCTTGGTTGCAAAGACGCCTCCGATGACCACACAGTTGACTAGTGAGATCTCATCAGCAAAGATGCTGCCTCCGACGAAAGCATTGGTTAGTCGCACCTCCTTAGCATTGACGTCTGAGAGCATCATCACTTTGCAGTCTCTAGCGTGCGAAACAACGGATCCAATAGCTCCGACCGCCTTCTCAAACTTGATGACGCCCTTGGCACCACTCCCGATGTGTAACTCTAGATGCGCAAAGACTGCTCCACGTATGGTGACATCTCCACTGTCGATGCTTATCTTGTGCCCGTAGACGGCTCCATCGGCGACGGTGTCCTTGCGGATGGTTATATCACGTGTGAGTTCGTTCACGTTCTTAGGTAGTATGGAGTCTAGGACTCGGTTTGTGTCAAGGACTACGTTGTCTGTATTGAATTGTATCTCCTTTAGTTCTTTCATAAGGCTAGATGGTTTGTAGGGTCTGTATGGATTGGTTTTTTGCTAGATGCAGGATAGTCTTAGCTACCCGATCATCCATGCTGTCTGAGTTTTGTATAGAGCTATTGATAAAGGAGAGGAGCCTGGTCTCGGTCTCCTCGGGTAGCTCAGTCCACTCAAGACTATTATCGAGAAACTGTGAGCGTAGCTGTGCGTCTAGCTGCTCGCTCTGTGCCATGCCCTCCTGAGCGTAGATGAGCTTGCTCTCGGCATTGCTCTGGGGGGTGCTGCCCTCTAGATAGAGTATGGGGAGCATAATCTCCTCGTTTTCCCCTCTCTCCTCGAGCATATTGCTGAGCTTGCTTGTGAGGGTGTAGGTACGCTCTAGGTACTCCCTCACTCGGTAAGTCATCTCTTGGGTTGCCTGCTTGAGATGCGATGAGGTCAGTGTCGCCTCAAGACGACGATTCTCCTCGGCCGATATGGTCGCTATGCCTAGTGTCTCAGTCGCTACACTTCGGTCGACAACCGCTTCGGCATCTTCGGCAAAGAGCATAGCGGCCTTGTCTAAAGTTTTGATTCTCGACTCTAGCTCGTGATTGAGATCCGCAAAGATCTTGGCATATCTCTCGGAGATACGTCTGTAGTCGGTCTCCATCTGCGTCTGCTTGGATGCGCAGCTATCCTTATAGCTTACGAGCTGCATCATGAGCGACTCACAAGACGCCTGCAGCTCCTGAAGACGCAGGGAGAGGTCTCCACCGAGATAGTCAAAGAAGTTCTTGACGATGCTGTTTGAGATCTTGGTGGCTGACTTTTCCTTTGCTAAGACATGTGCTGCTTCTGTCGCAGCGACAGAGGCGGTGAGTGCATCGACCCTATCGCGACAATAGGATACGCTCTGGTCAAACTCGTCCGTATCCACATCAATGGAGATGGTGATAGGCACTGAGCCAGAGTAAGACTTAGTTCCGCCACTTTCACTACTAGGGTATGATACGGTGCCCGAGTAGTGAACCCGTCCAGTATAGGTCTTCCTATAACTCATAACCTTCTGAATCTAACTGTTGGATAGACTGTGCACGCTGAAACATCTTGCTAATCTCCTCCTTGACACGAGGATCCTCGTCTCTATCTGCAAGCAGCTGTCTAAACTCGGTGTCTACTCGCTCTCGTTCGCTCGGATCACCCTCTGACCACGAGCCATGCAGGACGGCATTGATAGAGTGGTCGTGTACGGAGCTGTCTATTTTTCTGTCGATAGCTTCGTTGTCACTCTTTGCCACGTAGTAGTTGATAGCAGGCTCTCCGATAGCTGTCGTAGACTCTACGATAGATATAGGGATGAGTAGCTCCTCGACGGACTCCACCTTAGTGCGATCCATCGAGGCTTCAGACTTTTGCGCCTCTAGAGCTGTCTCTCTGACATAACGCGAGATGGCGTGGAGCGTTTGCTCCGCATTCTCTTTTACCCTAGAGGCCAGTAGTGTCTGCGAGGTTAGGATAGACTCTAGCTGATTGGTCGAGATCTGTGCAGAGTTTAGGTAGGCGCGATTGTCCATTAACTTGGCATCTCGCTCGACAAGCGAAAAGACTGGTACATCAAGCTCTGCAATCCTCGCATGGAGGTTGTTATTGATACTGCTAAAGAGCTTGATATATCGTCTAGAGATGAGGTTGTAGTCAGTCGTCATACGAGCCTGTATGGCTTGTAGAGACTGAGCATACTGCACGAGCTCCCAGAGCTCAGTCTCGACGGAGCTCTTGAGCTCAGCAATCTTTTGAGAGATCTGGGCATGCATCAGGGAGTAGAAGCCCTCGTTGAGTTGGTTGCAGACTTGATCACTCGCTTTCTCCTCGGCATCCAAGACGGCAGCCTTCATGGCAACCACAGCCCCTGTCGTAACGCTCACGCCCTTGGAAACCCCGTCAATGGCATTCGCCATGGGGCTTGTGTCAACTGTAAAATTAAAATCAGACATACGGATTCTCTTTAGGGTGTTAGTTTAGAGGCTCAGCATCTGGATCACTCCCGTCGAGATCCTCGTCATCATAGTCCTCGTCGTCTTCGTCGTCGAGATTCTCGTCATCGACGTCCTCATCGTCATCTTCTAGCTCCTCTGATGTATCGGAGTCTGATGATGTCCAGACAGGAGGTACGGCAGGAATCTCGGGAGCTTCGCCAGTCGCTTCAGCAGAGG
>CAMCJO010000246.1 GCA_945875135.1 uncultured Porphyromonas sp. | reverse complement strand
CTAGTGCCACTAGAAACACTAGTGCTAAAACGACAACAGAGTGACAAGTGCCACTCTGTAAATGTTTTAGCTTATTTGTCGGGGTACCAGGATTCGAACCTGGGACCCCCTGCTCCCAAAGCAGGTGCGCTAACCGGACTGCGCTACACCCCGAAGCTTCCGAGCGGTACAACGTGGGGAAGAATGCCCCCTTCGTGCCGTTCGTGGTGCAAAGATACAACATTTAATTGAATAAACAAGCAGCCCGACTTGGGCGTTTTCTAAATGTTGGGGGAAACAGCCGTTGCTGGAGGGGCACTAAACGATTATTGAAAAGCTCTTGGCGAGCTCTTGTACGGGTGACGAGCTTTTGAAGGGAGGAAAGCGAGTGGTCCCAGTTACTCAGCCGGTAGGACGGCACCTCCTGCGTCGAGCACATAGGTGAGGTGGTACGGCGCTGTCGTGATGCTACGAAGGAGGTAGCCCGTGAGGAGGGTGGGGCGGTCGTCCCCTTCGTCGGCACAGATGGAGTAACGGGTGATCGAGTCGCTCCCTTTGTCACTACTCCGGCTGGCAGAGAGGGAGGCGTCTGGTGGCGAGACAATGTAGTTGGTCGCTAAGTGTCGCTGGACTTTTGGCGGGTAGGCTTTGTAAGCGGCCTCCTTGAGTCCCCACACTGTGTAGAGCCATTCGCGAGCGGCTTGAGGCTCCTCGGCTGCTAGCAGCTGATGATAGTGAGCCAGCTCAGCGGGAGACATAAACCTCGGAGCTATCTGTGGCAACTTATCACTGGCGATCTGTAGATCTACGCCAATACCATGCTGCCCCTCGCAGAGGACGAGGCCCACGTAGCTACCGCTGTGGGAGAGGGAGATACTATAGTCAAGGTCAGGCGCATCAAGGTGGGGAGCACCCGTGGGAAGGTGCGTCAATCGCCAGGAAGTCTCTCTCGGGGCGATCTCGTCGAGGAGTTGCTGCGTCAGCGAGCGGTAGTTAGATAGGCTGGGGGCGATGCCAAAGGGTAGCTCTGCGACGTAGAGTCGCCCTCCTAGCGGTAGGTCTAGCTGTGAGTAGGTCACGCCCGAGGCTCTGTAGGACTATCGCCCTGCGTCTCGTCCTGCTCTTTGGGATGCAGACGCATCTTGAGCTGCATGATACGGTGGCGATCCATGCGCGTTACGGTGAAGTCAATGTCTGAGATCGTTATCTGCTGACCCACCTGAGGAATCTCCTGGAGCACCTCTAGAAACAAGCCTCCGACTGTGTCGACCTCCTCATAGTGTGGTGCAAAGTACTCAGGCTCGACATCGAGCAGCTTGCAGAGATCGATCAGAGACATACCGCCATCGATCAGATAGACCCCCTCAGCAAGCCGTACGTAGGGCGGATCCTCATCATCGTATTCGTCGACGATCTCACCGACGATCTCCTCGAGGATGTCCTCGAGCGTGATCAGACCTGAGGTGCCGCCAAACTCGTCGATCACGATCGCCATGTGGATACGCTCCTGCTGCAACTCCTCCAGCAGGGTGTCGATCTTCTTATTCTCAGGTACGAAGTAAGCTTGCCGGATGATCTTTTGCCAGGGGAAGGTGTCCTCCTCGTGCATGTGAGGAAGGAGGTCTTTGACATAAAGCACCCCTCGGATCGTATCTTGCGACCCATCATAGACAGGCAACCGTGAGTAGCCCGTGTCGACCGCATAGTTCAGCGTCTGGTGATAGGCCCAGTGGTAGTTGACACCGACCATATCGACACGTGGTACCATGATCTCGTCGGCCGTCTTGTGGTAAAACTTGACAATCTCATGGATCATCTCCGTCTCCTTATTGTCCCCCTCAGTCGTGAGTGCGACAGCCTCCGAGAGATCATCGACAGAGAGTTCGTGCCCCTTCTTTGCATTAGATCCGATGAGCTTAGAGGTCTTGATCAAGCCCTTGGAGCACCAAGCGATCCCTTTGTAAAGGGCAGACACGGCTGGAGCCGTCATCCGTATGAAGGAGAGCGGGTGACGCTGAGCGTAGATCTTAGGGATTATTTCGCCAAAGAGTAGGAGTAGGAAGGTGATGAGGACCGTCTGGATGATAAAGCCAGCAACACGATTGGCCGAGAAGTCCCAGTGCTCCCCCACAAACCACGCGCAGAGGATTGTGATCGCCACGTTGACCGCATTATTGCCGATCAGGATGGTCGCTAGCAGTTGCTCCGAGTGTGATAGGAGTCGTAGTAGGCGTGGGTCGTTGGGGTGCTCCTGCTCTTTGATCTGCTGCACCTCTTGCGGGGTGAGCGAAAAGAAAGCCACCTCATTGCTCGACATAAAGGCGGAGCAAAGCAGTAAGACGAGGATGATCAGGAGCGGTATAGCATCTATCCAAACGATTGGATTGCTGTACACAATTCCTCCGAAAAGGCTTAATAAGAAGGCATCACCCATTGCTACGACTGTTGTGACTTATGCTGTTGCTGACCCTGTGCGCTTGCGCCATGCGTGTCGGGCTTTGATGCTGGTGGCTCGGCCGTGGAGCGAGCAGAGGCACCCTCCTGACTACCGCTCTGTTTGGGGCGATCTACAAAGGTGACCTTGTCCGCCCAGATCTCCGTACGAGTCTGTGCTTGTCCCTGGCGATCGGTGTAGTTGTTGTAGCGTATCTCACCCTCCACGAGGAGATGAGACCCCTTGCGCACCCAACGCTCGACAAACTGCGCCAGCGTGCCGAAGATCACCACCGTGTGCCACTCTGTGCGCTCTGGTATCTGCGTGCCATCACGCTTCGTGTAGCCCGATACAGAGGTCGCAAGGCGTAGCGTAGCTTGACAGGAACCCCGACGCGAATAGTGTACGTTGGGGTCTGCGCCTACGAAGCCTATTAGGATCGCCTTATTGTAGTACATAGACTGAGCGGGGTGGATGACTAAGGGTGACCTTATATACGAACGAGAGAGACTTGTCTTACGTATGAGCAAGGCAAGCCCTCGACGATAGCCATGGGGCTGTATACTAGGGCAGGAGCCCGTGCCAAGTCAGGCACTTGGAGAGGTTACTCCTTGATAGTTGTAATCCGCTTATTTAGGAAGATGTGTAGGAGAAATCCAGCAATCATCACGACACAGCCGATGAGATTGTACACATTCCCCCCCTTATCGAGTAGAGCGGGGATGATGAGTACGAGAGCCCCAACGAGGACTACCAGACTACCTATGGGATTGAATCCTTTCATATACTTATGATTACTATCTAAGGTGATACTTAACAACGGAGGGTAGGAGAAGTCACCCCCATAGGGATGACACACCCTCGTACCGCAAAGGTAATACAAAATCAAGAGATAGCACACGCACCTGCAACTTCGCACATCTCACGACAACTCTCCGCTGGCTCCGCTCCCTCCGCTGGCTC
>CAMCJO010000245.1 GCA_945875135.1 uncultured Porphyromonas sp. | reverse complement strand
TGCACCGTCAGACCGATGCGGTGATCGGTGACACGACCCTGCGGGAAGTTGTAGGTGCGGATCTTAGCCGAGCGGTCGCCCGTCGAGACCAGCGTCTTACGACGTGAAGCTATCTCATCGATGTACTTCTGATGCTCCTTGTCATAGATGAAAGTGCGAAGCCGTGACAGCGCGCGCTCCTTATTCTTCGGCTGGTCACGCGTCTCGGTACACTCGATCGTTATATCCTCGACGACACCCGTATTGGGGTTGCGCCACGGATAGTGCAGGCGCACGCCCGACTCCACCTTGTTGACATTCTGCCCACCAGCACCACCAGAGCGGAAGGTGTCCCACTTGATCTCCCCCTCGTTGATGTTGACCTCAAACTTGTCAGCCTCAGGCAGTACGGCCACGGTCGCTGCCGAGGTGTGGATACGTCCTTGCGTCTCCGTCTGCGGGACGCGCTGCACACGATGCACGCCACTCTCATACTTGAGCGTACCATACACGCCTGTACCCGTAACATTGAGTACGATCTCTTTGTAGCCACCCGTACCACCCTCGGTGTAGCTGCTCACGGAGACATTCCACCCCTTCGTCTCGCAGTAGCGCGAGTACATACGGAAGAGGTCACCCGCAAAGAGTGCTGCCTCGTCACCGCCCGTGCCAGCGCGTAGCTCGACGATAGCGTTCTTATCATCCTCCGGATCGTTCGGCAGGAGGAGCAGCTTGATCTCTTCCTCCATCTTAGGGATCTCCTCCTTAGCCTCAGCGAGCAGTTCGCGTGCCATCGCTTTTAGCTCCTCATCGCTGTCGGCGTCTTGGAGCGTGCTCTCAGCCTCCTCCTGCTGTGTCAGGAGCTGCTTGTACTGCCCGCCCGCCTTGAGGATCTCTCCCAGGTTGGTGTACTCCTTGCTGAGGGTGGCAAAGCGTCTGCCGTCAGCGATGACGCTAGGGTCGGTGATTAATGTCTCTAGCTCCTCGTGGCGTGCCACCAGAGCTTCTATGCGGTTGAGTAAATCGTTCATATAGGTCTGCTAAGTGATGTAAGGGGTGGGTCAAAGGCTATCGCTCTACCGTGGCTATCGCTCCACCGTGCCAAAGGGCGTAACGAGTGTCAGGCGGTTCTGGTCGGCCGCCTCAACACGACCGATGATCTGCGCATCAATGTTGAAGTGTCGCGCCACGGCGATAGCCTCCTCAGCCTGCTCGGCGGGCAGGTAAGCCTCCAGACGGTGCCCCATGTTGAAGACTTGGTACAGCTCCGCAGCATCGGCTCCACTTTCCTCGGCAATCATCTGGAAGAGCGGAGGAACTGGAAGGAGCTGGTCCTTAATAATATGTTTGTTGGTGACGAAGTTCATCACCTTCGTCTGTGCGCCTCCTGTACAGTGGATCAGTCCATGTATGGCGGGGCGCATCTCTTTGAGCAGCTTCGCCACAAGCGGCGCGTAGGTGCGTGTGGGGGAGAGGATCAGTTCGCCGACCGTCAGCCCTGTGCCTGGCACCTCAGCGAGTAGCTCACGGCTACCACTGTACACCAAGTCGTCAGGTACAGCAGGGTCGTAGCTCTCGGGATACTTCTCAGCGAGTGCATGGTAGAGTATATCGTGCCGTGCAGAGGTAAGCCCGTTGCTCCCCATACCGCCATTGTAACGCTCCTCGTAGGTTGCCTGTCCATAGGAGGCGAAGCCGACGATCACGTCCCCGTCAGCGATGTGTGCATTGTCTATGATATCGCTCCGACGCATGCGACAGGTCACGGTGCTGTCTACGATGATCGTACGGACCAGGTCGCCTACATCAGCCGTCTCGCCTCCTGTGAGGTAGATCTCCACCCCTAGGTCACGCATCTGTGCTAATATCTCTTCGGTGCCGTTGATGACAGCTCCGATCACTTCGCCAGGGATGAGCTGCTTGTTGCGTCCGATGGTCGAGGAGAGGAGCATGCCCGAGGTTGCACCCACGCAGAGGAGGTCGTCGAGGTTCATCACGATCGCATCCTGAGCTATGCCTCGCCACACGGAGAGGTCACCCGTCTCTCGCCAGTAGATATAAGCCAGCGAAGACTTCGTACCAGCCCCATCGGCATGCATGATGTTGCAATAGTCCGGATCACCACCCAGTATGTCTGGTAGTATCTTGCAAAAGGCTTGCGGGTAGAGCCCCTTATCTATGTGAGCAATAGCCTTGTGTACATCTTCCTTTGCGGCAGAAACGCCACGGCGCATATATCGGTTCATAGACCTTAGAGAATTTAGAGATTAGACCTTAGATATTAGAGTTTAGAAGTTAGCGGAGTCGGAGTACGTCGCCCTCCTCGGGTACGTAGTCGTAGTCTAGGTGGTTCATACGATAGAGACGAGCGAGGCGTATGCCGTAGCGCTGTGATATGTCGTGCATCGACTCACCCACCCGCACCACATGGTCGGGGTAGTTTGGCGTGGCGCGCCTGTTCTTGCGCTCCAGATAGATCACATCGCCAGCCTGAATGGGGAAGTCTACCGGCATATCGTTGTAGTCGGCTAAGCGCTTGAGACTTATGCCCATCTCCCGAGCGATCGACTCAAGTGAGTCACCCTCGTTGGCAAGTATATATAGGAGTCCATAGCTAAAGTATCCCTCATGCGTGAGCTTCATCTCGGGGTCATCGTCAGAGGGCGTATAGGTCGGTGCGGGGCGACCCGACATCCAGCGCGGATAGCGTCCGCGATCCAGTTCGTAGAGCTCGTACTGCTCGATCACCTTGATGAGCATATTGGCGTAGCCCTTGTTCGTCGCATAGCCACACTGCTGTAGCCCCCTAGCCCAAGCCTGATAGTCCGTGATAGGGTAGGTATATAGTACTTGGTATCGAGGCTGCTTGAGGAAGTTGGAGTGATCCTCGTAGGAGTCGCCCACAGAGCGGTACTTGCGAAAGCACTCTCCCTTGAGATCATCATCAGCATAGATACGCTGTCCCTGCCAAGTGCGGTGGCACTTGATACCGAAGTGGTTGTTGCCCTCACGCGCTAGGCGACTAGATCCAGCTCCCGTCTCGATCAGTCCCTGCGCCATCGTGATGCTCGCGGGGATCTTGTGACGCTTCATCTGGCGGATGCACTCATCGGCATAGGTACGTATGTAGGTCTGGTAATTAGAATTCATCGGAGCCTGCCCCCACGCTGTGGCACAGAGCAAGAGTAGACAAGCTATCGAGAGCAGAGACCGTGACGAATCGGTAAGGAGCTTCATAAGACTTAATTCTAGAGATGTATAGCTAGGCACCAGAGACTCCTCGCCCTGCGGAGCAGGTAAAGCAGTAAGAGCCACTTGAACTACAAAGGTACTAAATAGATTGGTAGTCACTAGTTAGCGCACGGCTGCGTAGATTCAACTATCAAATGCAACTGAATTGGTTTCGTCGAGCTTTTGA
>CAMCJO010000244.1 GCA_945875135.1 uncultured Porphyromonas sp. | reverse complement strand
ACCCACGACATAGCACCAGACGATGAGAGCGCCATCGGTGAGTTCAACATCTCAGAGATCTTCACTGCCCAAAACTCCATGCTGTGGGGCGTCAATGTCTTCGTCTGGTTCATCGGTATCGGCACGCTCCTCTCGGGCATCATCGGCATTAGCAATATCATGCTCGTCTCAGTCAAAGAGCGCACTCGCGAGATCGGCATACGTCGTGCGCTCGGAGCGCAGCGCAAGGACATCATACGACTCATACTCCTAGAGAGCAGTATGCTGAGCTTCCTCGCTGGGCTCGTAGGGCTTCTCCTCGGTGTGGGGATTATGTCTATCGTCGCACAGATCACTGCCTCTATGGGTAATGAGATGCTAGTAAACCCGCTGATCCCCTTTGGCACAGCGGTCGGTGCGCTCCTCTTTATCATCATCGGTGGCGTGATGGGTGGTCTGCTACCGCTCAAAAAAGCGCTCGAGATTCGCTCTATCGAAGCAATCCGCGAGGAGTAACCAACATACTAACTATACAAGGTAAAAACAAACATAACATAAAGAACTATGAAAGCTAAGCGTATCTTCAAACTTTCCCTTTGGGTCATCTTCGGCCTGCTCGTCATCATGACCTTCGTCTTCCTCTATAAGAAGGCACAGCCCCAGGCGACCATCTACTCGGTAGAGACGGTGACCCGCGTCCCCTCGATCCAGCGCTCTATCATCCTCACTGGCAAGATAGCTCCTCGCAACGAGGTGATGATCGTGCCACAGCTCAACGGCATCATCGCCGAGATCATGAAGAAGCCCGGCGACCTCGTCAAGGCGGGTGATATCATCGCGCGTATCAAGGTAGTTCCAGAGATGAGCTCTGTCAATCAAGCTGAGTCGCAGGTGGAGATGTCAAAGATCGCTCTCGAAGAGGCACAGCAGAAGTATAACATAGCGACCGAGCTACACCAGCAGGGGATCGTAGCTGAGGAAGAGTATGCTACGACCAAGGCTAACTACCTACAGGCTAAGGAGCGCCTCGAGAGTGCCAAGGATGCTTACAACATCGTCCTCACTGGTATGAGCCAGCGCAATGCTCAGGGCTCTACGACACTGGTACGCAGTACGGTGGACGGGACGATCCTCGACATCCCTGTCAAGGAGGGTAACTCGGTCATTCAGGCCAACTCCTTCAACGCTGGTACTACCATCGCCACCATCGCCGACATGACGGAGATGATCTTCATAGGCAAGGTGGACGAGGTCGACATCGCTCGTGTCGCTACGGGACTACCTGTCACGGTGCGCATCGGAGCCATCGAGGGCTCTGCCTTTTTGGGTGTCGTGGAGTATGTTTCTCCCAAGACGATTCAGCAGCAACAAGGCACGCAGTACGAGCTTAAAGCCGCAATCACCATAGACGACTACAGCCACATACGCTCCGATATGAGTGCCAATGCGGAGCTTATCACTGATCAGGTCTCCAACGTCCTAGCTGTCCCCGAGGGCGCTTTGCAGTTTGAGGGTGATAAGGTTTATGTCGAGGTGGTCACTTCAGACGCCGACCCTAAGCATCTTCAGACCGAGCGCCGTGAGATCCAGACTGGCGTCAGCAATGGTAGCCTTATAGAGGTCAAAAGTGGACTCAAGGAGGGCGAAAAGGTCAAGGGTACTCCAGTAGCTGCCTAACCCGACCGAAGACTATTTATAGCTCTACTTCTGCCTGATTCATACCACTCAATAGATGAGAAGGTTACGAGTTCCAAAACTTTTCCAGCCTTGGAACTAAAAAGTTCCAAGGGAGGAACTGAAAAGTTCCAGCGGAGGAACTAAAGAGTTCCAAGGTAGGAACTGAAGAGTTCCAAGGTAGGAACTAGAACTTTCCAAGGGTGAAAAATAAAATTTCCAAGGGAGGAAAGCGAAAGCTCACCCCAGCAACCCGCCAGAACTCGGCCAACTCCGATCATCAGACAGCCGTAGCGCACGCAAATCATTTAGACAAGACAATCCTATGCTTACACTTCGTCATATCTTTCCCTTAGCCCTACTGGTCGCGGGGAGCTTTACCCTAGCAGCGCAGCAGAGCTGGACGCTGCAGCAGTGCATCGACCACGCCGTCGCTCACAGCATCACGGTTGAGGAGGCACGCCTACGCTTAGCGGGTAGTGAGCAGCAGCTCGCCACCACGCAGCACAGTTACCTGCCCTCGCTCTCGGCTAGTGCTAGCCAGAGCGTCAGCCTCGGACGTAGTGCCGACAAGACGGGCGTCATCGGCGATCAATCCTCGAGCAGCACCTCCTTTGGGGCAAATCTCTCGTGGGACGTTTTCTCCGGCATGGCTCGTCCTAAGGCAACGGAGATAGCGCGTCTCAATCTAGACGCTGCGACCGCTGGACTCTCATACGCCAAGGAGCAGATCGGACTGCAGGTGGCTGAGGGGTACTACAACTTGCTCTTTCGCCAGGAGCTAATCCACGTGGCCGATGAACAGCTTAAGCTAACCCGTGAGACGCTCGCTAAGACTGCCGCAATGGTTCAGGCGGGTAAGTGGTCTCGTGACAAGCTTGCCGAGGTGGAGGCGCAGCTCGCTAAGGACAGCGTCAACTACCTCCGCGCCTGCAGCGATACGGAGCTGGCGCGTCATCAGTTGGCGCTCATCATTGAGTTGCCCGACTACACGGCACTGCAGATCACCTTGCCCGATGTCAAGAGCCTCAGCGCTACGCCCGCTCCCGAGCTGGCACTGGCTGACGATGCGCTCCTCGAGCAAGCGCGCTCGATGCGTCCCGAGATGGAGCAGGCAAGGCTACAGCTACAAGTGGCGGAGCGACAGATCGGACTGGAGCAGACGGGCTACATACCGAAGGTCTCCTTTGGCGCAGGCTACAGCACGGGCTATTACTACATCCTGAATAAGGAGTTACGGCAGTTTAACCAGCCTTTTGGGGATCAGATGCGCAACAACGGACGCTACTTCGTTGGGCTTTCGCTCTCTGTGCCCATCTTTGATGCGATGCGCACGGCAGACAATGTGGCGCAGGCTCGTCTCCGCTACTCCGACCAGCAGATTGCTCTGCGCAAGGTGGACAAAGAGCTCACGCAGCAGCTCTACACGGCTCAGATCAACGCCCGTGCCGCTTACAGTCAGATAGCAGCTGCCCAACGGGCGACCGAGTCGGCCGAGACGGCGCTGCGCTATGCGCAGATCAGCTACGAGGCGGGACGTGCCTCTTCGTACGAATTGGCCGAGGCGCAAAACCGTCACTTCGTCGCTCAGAGCGAAGAGCTACGCGCTCGCTATGACTACCTCTACCGTGTGCTCGTACTGCACAGCTACATCTCTCCCGCAGAGGCGACTAAGTAAAGTCTTCGCAACACCTACGAGTAACGATCCTCCGAACAGCGAGACGAGTAACGATTTGTAGGGACGCACGGTCGTGCGTCCGTCCCCGAACAGCAAGACGAGTAAC
>CAMCJO010000243.1 GCA_945875135.1 uncultured Porphyromonas sp. | reverse complement strand
GAGTAACCCTTTGTAGGGACGCACGGTCGTGCGTCCGTCCCCGAACAGCAAGACGAGTAACGATTTGTAGGGACGCACGGTCGTGTGTCCGTCCCCGAACAGCAAGACGAGTAACCCTTTGTAGGGACGCACGGTCGTGCGTCCGTCCCCGAACAGCAAGACGTGCGTCCCTACAAAGGGTTACTCGTCTCCTCCATATCGCTACACAACATATAGACCCCTAAACTTCGCAACAGTTATGTATTCTAACTCAGATACCCACCTCACCGCAGAGCCTCTGGTTCAGGCTCAGGAGGTATGCTTCTCTTATGGCTGGCACCCGCTCTTTAGGGGTGTAAGCTTTACCCTGCCCACAGGCTCTATCACAGGGCTCCTAGGCAAAAATGGCGAGGGTAAGACGACCCTCCTCAAGCTGCTCTCAGGACTGCTCCTAGCTAAGGGCGGTTCGCTCACCGTACTCGGACACTCCAGCAGAAAGCGCTCGGTGCCACTTCTCCGAGAGCTCTACTACCTTCCCGAGGAGGTGCAGCTACCCGCCACCTCTGCCGTCCAGTACCTCGACGGCGCAGGTCAGTTTTACCCAAACTATGATGCCACACTGGCTCGTCAGCTGCTGCAGGACTTTGACGTGCCACCCACCAACAACCTGCGCCGCCTCTCGATGGGACAGAAGAAGAAGGTGGCGCTCGTGCTGGCGCTCTCTCTGCGGGTGCCGTTGCTCCTCCTCGACGAACCGACCAATGGTCTGGACATCCCGTCAAAGAGAAAGTTTCGCCAGCTCCTCGTGCAGCACATCTCTGACGAGCAGACCGTACTGATCAGCACCCACCAGGTGCGTGACCTAGAGCAAATGATAGATCGTCTGGTCGTGCTACACCAAAACCAGATCATCTGCAACGAGACGATCGCTCGCCTCGAGAGCACCTTCTACTGCGGCACCGCTGCCGAGGCACCTCACGTAGCACCGCTCTATAGCGAGCCCTCCGTATGGGGAGAGGTCGTGATGACGCCCCGCACGGCAGAGATGACCGAGACGGGAGGCTTCTCGATGGAGCTCTTCTTCAACGCTCTGATGTACAACACCCAAACGGTACTACAGCACTTATCCCAACCCGCAAACGATACACTCACCCCACAAGCTCCTCTCTCACTATGAACCAATCTGCTAATCTTACGACCGCTGCGCCTAAGACGGGTGACAGCTCCTTTAGCTTCAAGCGTCTCGGCCAGCTCCTGCGGCTGGACTTCGCCTTTCACCATAGACAGTGGATACAGATCCTGATCGGTGGCTTCCTTGCAGCCTTTATGCCAGTGATCGTGTTGGCACTGAGCGGCTTGTTCTTTGGTACGGGATGGAGTGCGGGTGAGGCTCGAGGCATTTACTTAGCCTGTCTATACTGTAGCTCCCTAGCGGTCTCTCTCGGGGTGATGATCAGCTACAACCAGCGTATCAATGCCCCGCTCTCGCCACTCTACCTACAGATACCCGCCTCGGTCACGGAGAAGTATATCTCGCTTCTCATACTGACGCTGGTACTGCACATCATCACGCCGCTCCTAGGGGCAATTGCCTGGACTGTCTATATGCTTATATGGGCACTGGTAGATGGGAGTCAGGTACTCGCCCTCTACTCAGAGGTTCTCACAAATCCGCTAGGCTATGATAATGTCTCGCTACAGTATGCGTGGACAGTCAGCCTGATGATAGGTATGCAGCTGGCGGGCTATGCTACTTACCTCTATTGTATCATCTCGGCGCGCAAACCCTTACGTGCAGTCCTGCGCTTTATGGGCATCGGCTTTCTGATCTTCGTTGTCTCGGTGCTTGGCGTTAGCATGCTGATGCATTTACTAGACATTGGTACTATAGGTCCAGACGATACAGAGCACTATCTCGTGCTCTACTTGGGAAATGGAGATGAGCTCAGCATCTCGCTCTTTGCCTTGACGATACCAGTCTACCTCTACGCCTTTGCGATGGTCTGGCTCGGCCTGCGCTCGCTACGACGCAAGCAGGTCACGGCGTAACCTCTCTAACCTAATGATCATGATCACACCACGTTTTAATCCGCAAGTAGTCATCTACGCTCAGATAGAGCAGCGCATCAAGGAGAAGATCCTCTCGGGCGAGTACCCCGCAGGGACGCAGATCCCGAGCGTGCGCCAGCTGGCTGCCGAGCTGGAGACCAATGCCAATACGATCTTCAGAGCTTATGAGAACCTGCAAAACGAGGGGCTCATCTATCCGAAGAAAGGGCTCGGTCTCTATGTCTCCGAAACGGCCGAGATGCTCCTACGTGATGAGGCTTATCGCGTGCTAACCGAGGAGGAGCTCCCCGAGCTCTTTGCTCAGCTCAAGGTGCTTAACATGGACATCCTAGAGGTGGTCAGACGGCACGCTGACTGGGTCAAGCAGCAGGGAGACCCTGACGCTTAGTGCGCTACCCGCCTCTCTACTAATCAAACAATATCCACTTTTTCAAAAATAGCGTTAGTTAAAACAAGAGACTGCTACTCCTAGGAGCGGCAGTCTCTTCTTATTATTACTGGCGAAAGGCTGAGAGCCTTTGCCGCTGTATGGTTGCTAACTAAAGCGTGTCGATCAAATCGCTGAGCGTCTTCTTGGCATCTCCGATGAGTAGCGTCACGCCCTCGCCACGGCTGTAGAGCGGGTTCTCGACACCCGCGTAACCAGGCTTAAGGTCGAAGTTGCAGATGATCACCTGCTTGGCTTGATCTACGTTGAGAACTGGCATACCATAGATAGGCGTCCCCTCAGCATTGCGAGCAGCGGGGTTAAGTACGTCGTTGGCTCCGATGACGATGACTGCATCGGTATCGGCAAACTGGTCGTTGATCGCCTCCATCTCGTAGAGACTGTCGTAGTCTACATTAGCCTCAGCAAGAAGTACGTTCATGTGTCCTGGCATACGACCAGCCACAGGGTGGATCGCATACTTGACATCAGCACCGCCCTTAGCGAGCTTATCGGCCAACTGCTTGACCTCCTGCTGCGCTTGCGCTAGTGCCATACCGTAACCCGGCACGATGATGACGCTCTTAGCGTTGTGCAGTACCTCCGTAGCGGACTGGAGTGGCGTTGCGCTGCTGGTAGCTGAAGAAGTGGACGAAGCTGTGGAAGCTGCGGGAGCACTCTCCGCATGATCCAGGCGATCCATCAGGTTGGAGAGCGTTGCCTTAGCATCGCCTAGGCAGAGTGCTACGCCCTCGCCACGGCTGTAGAGCGGGTTCTCGACACCAGCGTAACCGGGCTTGAGATCGAAGTTACAGATGATCACCTGCTTGGCTTGATCTACGTTGAGGACGGGCATACCATAGATAGGCGTCCCCTCGGCATTGCGTGCAGCGGGGTTGAGCACGTCATTGGCTCCGATGACGATGACTGCATCGGTATCGGCAAACTGGTCGTTGATCGCCT
>CAMCJO010000242.1 GCA_945875135.1 uncultured Porphyromonas sp. | reverse complement strand
GGGTAGTGACCAGGAGCCCTCGAAGAGTTGCTTCGTGCGGTCATTGACTCCGATATAGTATATTGAATCGGTGATTTGATTACGATACTCCATAATAGAATGGTTGCTTTATAGTAGTGAATAGATTTACTTCTTGTTTTGATGGGTGGCTTGCTCCTTGCGCTGCGCCTCCTCAGCGAGTAGACGCTCCACCTCTGCCTGAGGCACTGGGTGGCGTAGGGCGTAGATGATCATGCCAACTCCGATGAGGATAAAGGGGATGCTGAGTAGCTGCCCCTGGTTCAGCCCGATGGAGTCGACTAACCTGTGCTCCCACGGCTCCTGGACGAACTTGACGGTCTCGATGAGGATACGAGCAACGAAGGTGAGCGTCAGGAGCGTCCCAACGATGAGTCCATGATACTTGTAGCCTGCATTGCGACGCCAGTAGAGCCACATACAGATGGCGAAGACGAGTAGATAGGCGAGCGCCTCGTAGATGGCGGTCGGGTGGCAAGGCATGCCGTTGGCTATCGTTTGCCACTCGGCTGAGCGTACGAAGCGAAAGCCCCATGCGACATCGGTAGGGTAGCCAAAGATCTCGCTATTCATCAGGTTGCCGAGACGTATCATGGCTGCCACGAGTCCTACGGGTACGCAGAGTCGATCCATACCCCAGAGGATAGGCTTGTGCGACACTTTACGTGCGTAGATCCACATGACGATGATGAGACCGATCACACCACCATGGCTGGCTAGTCCGCCCTCCCATGTCTTCAGGATTTCAACGGGATTGGCAAGGTAGTAAGCGGGATCGTAGAAGAGACAATGCCCCAGTCTCGCACCAACGATCGTACCGATGGCTACGTACCAAAAGAGTTTGTCAAACCATGGCTCGGGCAAGCCTTCTTTCTGCCAGATGCGATGCACGATCCACGGACCGAAGACGAAGAGCCCCACGGCAAAGAGTACGGCATACCAACGTAACTCAAAGGAGCCGATGGTAAAGATAGCGGGGCTAACGTCCCATGTGATGGCTAGTAGGGGTAGTGTGCTGGACATGGCGAGTAGAGGTTAGAGGTTAGAGATTAGACTAGATGGGCGATCCAGTCAGCGCGGTCACCAGCGAGTAGGTCTATGACTGGCACCTCGGGGAGCGTGTAGGCTCCTGGGGTGAGGCGCTGCGTAGCACGGGCCGAGGCGACCATCATCTGGGCGGTCAGGGCGGGGTTGTTGATTTGCATCTCGAAGGTGAAACGCTGGTTGTGCGTTACGCCCGATACCCCTTTGCGCATCATGTGTACGCCATGGCCTACGTCCTCCAAGGCAGCGACTGAAGGGACGAAGGTGACGATTGTTTCGTCATGAGCGAAGTAATCATCAGCGAGTATCGCTTGACGCACTTGCTCTTCGTTGGCTCCTGCCTCTAGCTCCACATAGACCTGTCTGCGATGCTGTCCGTAGCCTACGGGTAGGGTCATGGAGAGGGCGTCTCGGACACCTGCAATGGCACGTGCTGCGACGGAGTGTCCCATACTCATGCCTGGACCGAAGTCTGTGTAGGTGATTCCCTCGGGTGCCATCGCCTGCATCAAGGTGCGGACGACGGAGTCGCTCCCAGGGTCCCAGCCAGCGCTGATGATGGAGACTGCTTGATGCTCCTGAGCTACCGCCATCAAGTCGTGGCGTAGCGTAGCTATCTGGGTATGGATGTCGAAGCTATCCACGGTGCAAATGCCCTGCGCGAGATAACGCTTGGCGTAATCAGGCACGGAGCGTGTCGGCACGGCTAGGATAGCGACGTCTGCCTTGGGTAGGGTGTCATCCTCTACGTACACGGCAATGCCGTGAGCGGTCAATACTTGGCTTTGAGGATCATTCTTAGAGCGACGGACTACACCGACCAGCTCCATGTCGGGAGCGGTGCGTACGGTGGTCACAACTTGCTTGCCTACGTGTCCGTAGCCTACGACGAGTACTTTTATCTTCTGGTTCATCTGTAATCTGCTATAGAATTGGTTGTTACTTACAAGCGGTAACGGCTTGCGCCATCCAAGCTGCCTGTCTCAAAGCCAGAGCGAAAGGCTTGCATGCGCTGTGCTGAGGTACCGTGTGTGAATGAGTCTGGGACGGCGTAGCCCTGCGCTTCTTTTTGCAAGGTGTCGTCGCCGATAGCGTTGGCGGCTGTGAGTGCATCCTCGAGGTCTCCAGGCTCGATGAGTATGATGCCGAGTCGCTGGGCGTGGTATGCCCATACGCCAGCAAGGTAGTCGGCTTGCAACTCTAGCTGTACACTGGCGCGGTTGTACGCTTCCTGTGAGACACGCCCTTGCTGTTGGTGCAACTTGTCGGAGATGCCGAGGAGGTTCTGCACGTGATGCCCTACCTCGTGAGCGGTGACATAAGCCATGGCTAGGTCTCCCGGCGCTTTGAAGCGAGAGGCGAGTAGATTGAAGAAGTCTAAGTCAATGTAGACGGTCTGGTCGGCCGGACAGTAGAAAGGTCCCACCTCGCTGGTAGCTCCTCCGCAACGGCTCTGCACCTGATCGGTGAAGGTCACTAGTGTCGGTGCCGCATAGGAGCGTTGTAATTCTGAATTGAAGAGGTCTGTCCACACGTCGTTGCAACTGTTGAAGACGCGTAGCGTGAAGACTTTGAACTCTTCGTTTTTGTTGACACGCGAGGGGTCTACCTGCTCCGTCTGTGAGCCAGGCAAGACATTGTTTGCCACCTGCATCAGTCCCGTGAGGTCTACGCCGAAGAAGAGGCTGGCGAGGACGATGACGATACCGCCGATGCCACCTCCGAGGGCTAGTCCTCTGCCAGAGATGCGTCCGCGTCTATCTTGGTAGTTTGCTGAGCTATCGTTGGGTCTAAGCCATTTCATAGTATGTCATCGTTAGGTAGGTGGTACAGAAGGTGCGTGAAGTGCTTGCGAAAGAGTCCCTCCAGCTGGTGCTTGACTAGCGGAAAGTAAACTTCCCCGCGACCTATCTCTTGCTCCATCGAGGTGACCCCTTTGTCGGTAAAGCCACACGGATTGATGAGCTGGAAGTAGCTCAGGTCGGTATTGACATTGAGCGCAAAGCCGTGCATCGTCACATAGCGAGATGTATGCACACCGATAGCGCAGATCTTACGAGCTTGCGGTGTGTGCGCATCGATCCAGACACCCGTAGCACCCTCGAGACGCTCCGCACGGATGCCGTAGAGGTAGAGCAGATCGATGATGCACTGCTCCATCGTGTGGATGTACTCCTTGATCCCCACGCCGTAATGCTCTAGGTCAAAGATCGGGTAACCCGTGATCTGCCCAGGACCATGGTAAGTAATGTCGCCACCACGCTCTATCTGGACTAACTGAATGCCTTTAGCGTTGAGCAGAGCCTCCGAGACAAGTAGATTCGTCTGCTTGCCATGCTTGCCAATGGTCAGCACGGGCTCATGCTCGCAAAAGAGTAGCAC
>CAMCJO010000241.1 GCA_945875135.1 uncultured Porphyromonas sp. | reverse complement strand
GGAGGGACGAAACGATCCCAAGGGAGGGACGAAACGATCCCAAGGGAGGAACGAAATGATCCCCACGTAGGGATGTGCAGACGAGTAGCGAGATGTATGGACAGACGTGTAACGATTTGTAGGGACGCTCGGTCGAGCGTCCGTTGTATCAAAGGTTACAGCAACGTGATTTTAACGGGGACGGACGCACGACCGTGCGTCCCTACACAGGGTTACTCGTAAGAAGATAACATTAAACAGACAATAACTAGGAGTATGAAGATACAATTCAAGCATCAGGGCTTCCAGCAGGAGGCAGCCCGTGCGGTGGTAGATGTTTTTAGCGGCCAACCTCTACTAGATGCCTTTACCTATCGTACGGATCAGGGGCGGGGTGGTCATAGTGCTTCGCTACAGACGACGGGCTTTCGCAATCAAAATATATCACTGAGCGATGAAGCGCTACGGGACAATATCCGTGCAGTGCAGCAGACACAGGATCTCAAGCCGATAGAGGCTCTACAGCGTACGGCTGGTGGTCAGCTGGCACTGAGCATCGAGATGGAAACGGGTACGGGCAAGACCTACACCTACATCAAGACGATGTATGAGCTATACAAGCACTATGGCTGGACGAAGTATATCATCGTGGTGCCTAGCGTGGCGATCCGCGAGGGGGTGATCAAGAGCCTGGAGATGATGGCTGATCACTTTGCCGAGGAGTATGGCGAGCGTATGCAGCACTTTGTCTATGATAGTCGGCGACTGGCAGCGATAGACCAGTTTGCCTCCGATCCTAAGATTCAGGTGATGGTGATCAATACGCAGGCTTTTAACGCTAGAGGGGCGGACGCTCGTCGTATTACAATGAAGCTGGAGGAGTTTGCCTGGCGTCGGCCTATCGATGTGATTGCTGAGACGCACCCTATCCTGATCATTGATGAGCCACAGAGTGTGCTGGGTGCTAATAGAAATAATAAGACGCGCCAGGGGCTTCTGGATTTTAAGCCACTCTTCTCACTCCTATATAGTGCTACGCATAGACCTCAGGATCTGTACAATCAGGTCTACCGACTGGATGCTATCGATGCTTTTAACAAGCGACTGGTGAAGAAGATCGAGGTGATGGGCATAGAGCAGGTGGGCGTGGATGGTACAAGTGGCTACGTCTATCTGGATTCGATCGTCCTGTCAAGTCAAAATCCTCGTGCTCGTATCAGCTTCAACGCTACGACGCGCAACGGTCTGAAGACCGCGACACGTCTGGTGGATGAGGGCTTTGACATCTATGATGAGAGCGGTGAGGTGGAGGCTTATCATACCGGCTATCAGGTGGAGCGGATCGATGGTGTGCGCGGCTGCATACGCCTCTCTAGCGGACAGGAGATCTACGAGGGTCAGGCTGTGGGTGAGGTGAATGAGGAGGTGATACGTCGCATACAGATCCGCACGACGATCGAAAAGCATCTGGAGCGTGAGCGACAGCTCTACCGTCAGGGTATCAAGGTGCTGAGTCTCTTCTTCATCGATGCGGTGGATAAGTATCGTATCTATGATACAGAGGGTGAGACGCGCACGGGTCGCTGGGCGGAGATATTTGAGGAGGAGTATAGCTCTGTCGTCCAGGAGCTACTGCAGGACCTTTATCTAGATGCGGACTACCGCACCTATCTGGAGGGTATCAAGGCAGAGGCTACGCATGCGGGCTACTTCGCACAGGATCGTAGTGGTCGCATGATCGACTCTACGGTGCGGCGTGGCGAGAACTCAGCAGATGATCCAGATGCTTACCAACTGATCATGCGTGACAAGGAGCGGCTGCTCTCACTGGCGGAGCCTACGCGCTTTATCTTCTCCCACTCGGCGCTCAAGGAGGGGTGGGACAACCCGAATGTCTTCCAGATCTGTACGCTCAAGCAGGGCAACAGTGAGGTGAGGAAGCGTCAGGAGGTGGGGCGCGGTATGCGTCTCTGTGTGGATCAGGATGGAGTGCGTCAGGATAGCGACCAGCTGGGTGATGGGGTCTATGATGTGAATGTACTTACGATTGTGGCGAGCGAGAGCTACAGGGCATTTGCCGAGGCACTGCAGACGGAGCTGGCCGAGAGTATCACTTCGCGAGCCCGACTGGTGACGAAAGAACTCTTCGAGGGCAAGCGTATCGTCTACGACAATGGCAAGGAGGTGACACTGAGCGGTTCGCAAGCTGCGACCATTATGGAGGAGCTAATCTCTGCGGGCTATGTGCGGAAGGAGCAGTTGACGGATAAGTATTATGAGGCTAAGCAGGCGGGAGAGCTAGAGCTGGGTGAGTGGCAAGGCGCCCAGGGTGCTATCGTCCGGGAGCTAGATAAGATCTACAATGTCGAAGAGCTGAAGCCGAGCAATGGACGTGGAGGCGATACGGCGCACTTTCAGAAGGAGCGCTTTGCCAAGCGAGAGTTTCAAAAGCTATGGCAGCGTATCAACAGTAAGACTTACTACGAGGTGAACTTTGAGACGGAGGATCTGATCCGTAAGTCTGTGGCAGCTCTTGATGCTTCGCTCCACGTGACGGAGATACGTGTGTCGATCACGGAGGGTCAACTGGAGGAGATACAGACTAGGGAGGATCTTGCGGAGTATCGTGCTATGAAGCAGGGTGCCACACGTACGGTCCGCGTGGAGGCGACGGTGGCTCGTGGCGTGCGCTACGACCTCGTAGGTGAATTGGTGCAGAAGAGTGGTCTGAAGCGTAGCACGATAGCTCGCATACTGCACGAGATACAGCCTCAGACCTTCGAGATGTACCGCAAAAATCCTGAGGAGTTTATCATCCGAGCGGGCAACATCATCAACGAGCAGAAGGCTATCGCAGTGGTAGAGCATATCACTTACCACAAGCTGGACCAGCGCTATGAGGCCAGCATCTTCTCCGAGCGGGAGCTGCGCGGTCGTATTGATGTGAATGCGATACGCAGCGAGAAGTCGCTCTATGATCTAGTGGTGGTGGATAGCCAAGGGGTCGAGAAGCGCTTTGCTGAGCAACTGGAGCAGCAAGACATTGTAGAGGTCTACACGAAGTTGCCACGAGGCTTTTACATCAATACGCCTCTGGGTAAGTACAATCCCGACTGGGCTATCGTCTTCCGTGAAGGTGAGGTGAAGCATATCTACTTCGTGGCTGAGACGAAAGGCACGGAGGATCTGACACAGCTACGTGCCGTGGAGGAAGCGAAGATAAAGTGTGCGGAGCGACACTTCGCCTCGATCTCAGACAGTCAGCTCAAGTTTGGCGTGGTCAAGGACTATGACTCGCTCTACAATAAGGTGATGCAGGAGCAGGAGGGCTAGTTCTCTCTCTCCTTTAACCCGTGGTATAAACGCAGGGCTCGGAAGCACCGATCGATACGAGTAACGATGTGTAGGGACGCACGGCTCTGTCTCTTATACACATCTCCGAGCCCACGAGACCTCTCTACATCTCGT
>CAMCJO010000240.1 GCA_945875135.1 uncultured Porphyromonas sp. | reverse complement strand
GCATCGAGGAACTTGTCGAAGCTACTCTTCATCGTCCCATCAGGCTGATAGCGTAGCCAGAGCAATCCCTTGGCACCCACCTGTGGGCGCTTGACGAAGTCAGTCAGCTGGTCGATCTGCTTACGCGTGTAGTCCGCCTTGCCCGTGACCACGATAGCACCAATGTACTTAGCATCATCAACTACGCCAAAGCCATGCCCCTGTATCGTCTCCGTCACCTCTGCGATCTCCATCCCGAAGCGCAGATCGGGTTTGTCGCTACCATAGCGATCCATAGCCTCGTACCAAGTCATGCGACGTAGTGGCGTGGGGAGGTCAATGCCTCGGATCTCCTTAAAGAGGTGCTTTGCCAGCCCCTCGAAGGTGCTCAAAATGTCGTCCTGCTCCACAAAGCTCATCTCGCAGTCTATCTGCGTAAACTCCGGCTGACGATCGGCACGCAGGTCCTCATCTCTAAAGCACTTCACGATCTGGAAGTAACGATCCATGCCCGCAACCATCAGTAGCTGCTTGAAGGTCTGTGGCGACTGGGGCAATGCGTAAAACTGCCCTGGGTTCATACGACTAGGCACCACGAAGTCTCGCGCACCCTCGGGCGTCGAACCGATCAGCATCGGTGTCTCGATCTCTAGGAAGTGGAGCCCATCGAGATAGCGTCGCGTCTCCATCGTCATACGGTGGCGCAGCTCTATATTGCTTAGCACAGGTCTACGACGTAGGTCCAGGTAGCGGTACTTCATACGTAGGTCATCGCCACCGTCGCTCACATCCTCGATCGTAAAGGGAGGCGTGTCAGCACGGTTCAGCACCTCCATACGATCTGCGAGGATCTCGATCTGTCCCGTGGGGATCTTCTCATTGACACTGCTGCGCAGGCGTACGGTACCCGTCACCGCCAGCACCCACTCACGCCCCACCTCACTGAGGAGTCCCTGATGCGACTCATCAAAGAAGATCTGCGTAATGCCATATCTATCACGTAGGTCGAGGAAGGTCATAGCTCCCATGCGACGAATCTTAGCGACCCAACCCGCGAGCGTCACCTGCTGTCCCTCGTCAGAGGCACGCAGAGCTCCACACGTATGCGTTCTGTACATAATCTGATGCTACCTATTTCTATATCTATCTTTTTTGTCTCGCAGAGACCGATACGCTATGCGCCAGCCTCCACTAGCACAAAAGTACACAAAAACAAGCACATCGAGGGCGGAGGCTAGAAGTTAGAGATTAGAGATTAGAAATTAGAGGTTAGAGATTAGACTCTAGGAGCACTAGAGGCACTAGGAGCACTAGTGCCTCTAGCCAACAGCCAACAGCCAACAGCTAGAGCAGCAGCAGGCTGAGTGCCATAAACGCCATGCCCCCGATGAGCCCGTAGAGCGCCGTGTGGTGGTGACCAAACCGCTCCGCAGCAGGGAGCAGTTCGTCAAAGGAGATGTACACCATAATACCCGCAATCACCGCAAAGCAGCAGCCCATCACCGTCGGGGTCAGGAAAGGACGCAAGAGCAAGAAGCCCAGCAAGCCTCCGATAGGCTCAGCTAGACCCGATGAGAGCGAGAGAAAGAATGCTTTGCGCTTATTGCCCGTGGCGTGGTAGATAGGGATAGCCACCGAGATACCCTCCGGGATGTTGTGCAGCGCAATAGCGATAGCTATCGGCAGTGCCAACGAGAGATCGGTCAGCGCAGACATAAAGGTGACCATACCCTCGGGGAAGTTGTGGATAGCGAGGACTATCGCTGTAACCATACCGGTACGCAGCAGGCTCTGCTGGTGCGCTGTCGTCGTTTGGGCAGGTTCATTCTGAAGGCTTCGCACGGCACTCTGGTCGGGCAGTTCGTGAGGATTTTCCGCCTCCGGGATCAGCCGGTCAATGATGCCAATCAGTGCCACCCCTGCAAAGAAAGCGAGCGTAGTATAGAGCGTCGCCAGTCGCTCTCCATAAAACGGCGTCATCGTCGTCTCAGCAGAGCGAAAGAGCTCCACAAAAGAGACATAGACCATCACACCCGCCGAGAAGCCCAGCGAGACCGACAGGAAGATGCGGTTGGTACGCTTGGTAAAGAAGATCAGAGCACTCCCGATGCCGGTAGAGAGTCCCGCCCAGAGAGTGATCAGAAAGGCGTAAAAGAGCTGTGTACTACTCGTATCTAGTAGCATAAGCGTCTAAAGCGTCTGGAGCTAGAACCAATGAATGCGCTTGAAGAGCCAGAAAGCGATCGCCGAGAAGATCAAGCAAACCACCATAATCCCCATAAAGGCCCACGAGTGCTCAGCCCACGGCAGATCGACGTTCATACCATACAGTGAGGCGACCAACGTAGGGAGCATCAGGATCATCGAGATGCTGGTCATGCGGCGCATGATCGTATTGATGTTGTTGTTGATGATCCCGCCGAAGGCATCCATCGTCCCATTCATCAAGTCGCTATACACATTGACCATACTATAAGCCTGATTAAGCTCGATGGCAACGTCCTCCGCTAGATCGGCATCATACTGATCATAGTGGCTCACCTTAAAGCGTCCGATGACCGTCTCGTTACCACGTATGGAGGTGTTAAAGTAAACCAAGCACTTCTGCAGACGCATCATCTGTAGAAGGTCTTCGTTGCGGATGCTTTTCTCCAGAGCCTCCTCGGTCTCTAGGATCAGGAAGCTGATCTGCTTCAGGTACTTGAGGAACCACACGGCCGAGCTCATGATGAGCCGCAGGATAAAGTCTATATCCGTATCGACCGAGATACCTTTGCGCTGGTTGTGCTTGATGAAGTCGGGAATGAGGTCCGTGCGGTGGTAGCAGATGGTGACGACGAGCTGCTTCTCAAGGTGCGAGATGACACCGATGGGGACCGTGTTGTAAGGGATCGAACCCTCGGGAGTCTCGATCGGGATACGTATGATGGTGAGACGCCAGCCGTCCTCCTCCTCCGTACGAGGGCGCTCATCGCTATCCGCTGTATCTCCGATGAAGCCGTCGGGGATGCCCAGTTCGTCGCAGAGGTAGTCTATATCCTCCGAGGTGGGCTGCACCACTTTGATCCAGGTGTGTGGCTCTAGGGTGTCGACTTGAGCAAACTGCTGCTTGGGTAGGTAAAACTTCCGCATAATATCTATGGCTCTTAAGGGGTAATTGGTTGGGGGTGAAACTTAAGAGACCTCCTGCTCCTATGCGGTACCTAGTGAAGTAGATCTAGGCGTTGGGAACCCCTAGGCAGACGCTAGGGCGTAGGCTCCGCAGTAGAGGAGGTCTACACGAGAGACTTCGAGGCTCACTCGGCGGTAAGGAGTCGTCCATAACGATTCTAGGGATTAATACGTTTACGTGATCAGTGAAATGAAGGAGCATGACCGGCAGACCTATACAATAACTATATATAAGCAGCCGCCCCACGCCTCTACCCCGCAAAGGTACGAAAATTAGAGAGACGGAACCCTGTAGGGGGCTGTGTCAATAGTCCATTTGT
>CAMCJO010000239.1 GCA_945875135.1 uncultured Porphyromonas sp. | reverse complement strand
ATTTTGAGTCGATCGGAAGTGCAAAATAGATCATACCTAAACGGAGTGATCCGAGTCTTTTGTCACTCCGATCACTCCGATATTTATAAACTTCTCAGCAGTCTGCGTCTTCGTGGTCTGAGCCACTGTGAGAGCAGACAAGTCTCAGCATCGTTTGTGGCTAGCCACGGGGGCAGCCAGCGCACTGTCTGATCTGCTGGAAGAAGTCGTTGCCCTTGTCATCGACTAAGATGAAAGCGGGGAAGTCCTCCACCTCTATGCGCCAGATAGCCTCCATACCCAGCTCGGGATACTCGAGGCACTCGACATGCTTGATGCTCTCCTTCGCTAGGATTGCTGCGGGGCCACCGATGCTACCGAGATAGAAGCCTCCATGTGCCTTGCAAGCGTCCGTAACCTGCTGACTGCGGTTGCCCTTGGCAATCATGATAAGGCTACCACCATGGCTCTGGAAGAGGTCTACGTAGGGATCCATACGTCCAGCCGTGGTGGGTCCAAAGGAGCCACTAGGCATTCCCTCAGGCGTCTTAGCGGGACCTGCGTAGTAGATCGGGTGATCCTTGATGTACTGAGGTAGCTCCTCGCCACGATCGAGACGCTCTTTGAGCTTGGCGTGGGCTATGTCACGCCCTACGACGATAGTGCCTGAGAGGGAGAGACGCGTAGAGACAGGGTACTGACTCAGCTGCTTGCGTATCTCGTCCATCGGGCGATTGAGGTCTACCTTGACGACCTCGCCCTCAGTGCCGTGGCGCATAGCCTCGGGGATCAGTCGTGCGGGGTGCTTCTCGAGTCGCTCGATCCACAGTCCATCCTTATTGATCTTAGCCCGTACGTTGCGATCTGCCGAGCAGCTCACGCCGAGTCCGACGGGACAAGAAGCTCCGTGACGTGGCATACGGATCACTCGTATATCATGAGCGAAGTACTTACCGCCAAACTGCGCTCCCAGACCAATCTCGTGGGTCGCCTCAAGGAGTCGTTGCTCCATCTCTAGATCTCGGAAAGCATGTCCCAGCTCGTTCCCCTTAGTGGGTAGCTCATCGTAGTACTTTGCACTGGCGAGCTTGACAGTCTTGAGGTTTGCCTCTGCCGAGGTGCCGCCGATGACGAAGGCTATATGATAAGGAGGACAAGCAGCAGTGCCTAGCGAGCGCATCTTATCAACTAGGAAGGGGAAGAGCCGCTCCTCTGTGAGGAGTGCTTTGGTCTCCTGATAGAGGTAAGTCTTATTGGCAGAGCCACCGCCCTTAGCGATAAAGAGGAACTTATACTCATCGCCTTCGGTCGCCATCAGGTCGATCTGTGCGGGGAGGTTGCACCCCGTATTGACCTCGCGATACATATCGAGAGGCGCATTTTGCGAATAGCGGAGGTTGTAGCGTGTGTAGGTGTCGTAGACGCCGTGCGAGAGGTACTCCTCGTCGCAAGCACCAGTCCAGACGTTTTGTCCTTTCTTACCTAGGATGATGGCGGTACCCGTGTCTTGGCAGAAGGGAAGTTGCCCTAGAGCACTCACCTCAGCATTGCGGAGGAAGGTCAGGGCGACAAACTTATCATTGTCCGAAGCCTCAGGGTCGGATAGTATTGATGCGACCTGCTCCTGATGGGCAGGGCGTAGGTAGAAGGCTACATCGTGCATAGCTCGCTCGGCAAGTATGCGTAGCGCCTCTGGCTCGACTTGTAGCATCTGGTGACCATTGCAGTCGACCGTGTGCACGTAGTCAGAAGTGATTAACTCGTACTCAGTCTTATCGGGCCCTACGGGGTACATCGGCTGGTACTGAAACGGTGGTGTGGGCATTTCTCTTGTGTCAGTTAAGTGTGTGTATAGAGAGCCTCATGACATAGCTCGTCATAGGCTCGAGTGGGATAGGGGAAATAGTAAGAGACTGAGTGCTAGGGACTGCTCCTTAGAAGTCTAAGCGTGCGTCCCCCTGCATTCAGTCTCTATCAGGTTAAGAGGTTAGGCCTCTTTTGAGTTTATCTTACCAAGCGAAGATAGGTAGTGGAGACATCATCTCGTTGACCTCCTTACGAACCTTAGCTATCTCAGCCTCGTTTTCAGGATCACGCAGTACGCGGTCTATGAGCTCGACGATGTATGCCATCTTGTCCTCCTTGACACCACGCGTCGTGATAGCGGGCGTACCCACACGGATACCAGAGGTCTGGAAGGCAGAGCGTGAGTCAAAGGGTACCATATTCTTATTGACCGTGATGTCAGCACGTACGAGTGCGTTCTCAGCTACCTTACCCGTTAGGTCAGGATACTTAGAGCGTAGGTCGATGAGGAGGCAGTGATTGTCCGTACCGCCAGAGATACAGTTGTAGCCCATCTTGACAAAAGCCTCGCCAAGTGCCTTAGCATTCTTCATCACCTGCTTCTGATACTCCTTAAATGAAGGATCAAGCGCCTCCCCAAAGGCGACAGCCTTAGCAGCGATGACATGCTCTAGTGGACCACCCTGGATGCCTGGGAAGACAGCTGAGTTGAGCAGTTGAGACATCATCTTGACAACCCCCTTAGGCGTCTTGAGGCCCCAAGGATTCTCAAAGTCCTTACCCATGAGGATGATACCACCACGAGGACCACGTAGGGTCTTGTGTGTCGTAGAGGTGACGATGTGAGCATACTTGACAGGGTTGTCGAGCAGACCAGCAGCGATCAGTCCGGCGGGGTGAGCCATATCGACCATAAAGATAGCACCGATCTCGTCAGCTACCTTGCGGAAGCGTGCGTAGTCCCACTCGCGGCAGTAAGCCGAGCCACCAGCGATGATGAGCTTAGGCTTGTGCTGACGAGCTAGCTGCTCCATCTCGTCGTAGTCGACCATACCCGTCTCCTTGCTTACGTTGTAGCCGATGGGGTGGTAGAGCGTACCAGAGCTATTGACAGGCGAACCGTGTGAGAGGTGACCACCGTGGTCTAGGTTTAGACCCATAAAGGTATCGCCAGGCTTGAGGCAGGTAAAGAGGACAGCCATATTGGCTTGAGCACCTGAGTGCGGCTGCACGTTGGCATACTCCGCGCCAAAGAGCTTTTTGATACGCTCTATAGCTAGGTTCTCAGACTTGTCCACCACCTCGCAACCTCCGTAGTAACGCTTGCCAGGGTATCCCTCAGCGTACTTATTAGTCATACAGCTACCCATAGCTTGCATAACCTGGTCGCTGACAAAGTTCTCAGAGGCGATCAGCTCGATGCCCTTTTGTTGGCGCTGATGCTCCTGTTCGATCAGATCAAAGATCTCTTGGTCTCTTTTCATTCTATGTGAAATTAAATAAGTTAGTCGTCATACATAGGTGTGCGAAGCCCCTAGCCCCTCAAGCGCGAGCAGAGGCTCACACGTTTCTCTCGCAAAGATAACAATAATATCTGAGTTGGGACAATCTTCACGTAAGGAATTTTGGTGAGCTCGATGAGTGAGGGCTAATTCCTATTTTGAGGTGCTGGGGGAGAAAGCCACCCATAAAAAAACTAA
>CAMCJO010000238.1 GCA_945875135.1 uncultured Porphyromonas sp. | reverse complement strand
GTATGATCCTAATCATCGGAGGAACTACAGAAGGACGTAAAGCACTCGAGGTGTGTGAGGAAGCGGGCAAACCTTTTTACTACTCCACACGAGGCGCTTCGCAAGAGCTCACGATGCACCACGGGATCCGTCTAGAGGGCGGAATGAATGGTGAGGAGATGGCGCACTTCTGCACGGAGCGAGCGATAGCCCTCATCGTAGATGCGGCGCACCCTTTCGCGATGGGCGTTCACCAAAGCGTGGCTCAATGCGTATCCAGTCTGCAGCTCCCTGTGATCCGGTACGAGCGCACCTTCCCCGCTTTGCCCGCCTCGGTCGTAGTGCTAGACTCCTTTGACGCTGCATTGACCTATCTTCTCAAGCATCAGCCCCAGCGACTGCTTGCTCTGACGGGCGTTAACTCCGTCGAGCGACTGAGAGCCTACTGGACCCAGCACGAGACCTATCTGCGGGTGATGCCCATCGCAGAGACCGAGGAGCGACTACGCCAGAGCAACTTCCCGCCAGAGCGGCTGGTCTACTATAATAAGGAGCAGTGTGACCGAGAGCTCTTTGCCACGTTACGACCAGACATGATCCTGCTCAAGGAGAGTGGCGACACGAGTGGCTTTGCGGCAAAAGTGGAGGAGGCTCTCGCACTCGGCATCACCGTGCTGGTCATCCGAAGGCCTCAGATCCCTTATCCCGCGACCGTCACCGTCGAGGGGCCCGTAGGACTTCGTCGCTCCATCGAGCGACTGCTGGGGGACGACTTCTTCCCTCAGCGCATCGGCTTGACTACAGGCACTACTGCTACGGCAGCCGCTACGGCCGCACTGCTCACGTTGCTCAACGAAGAGTCTTACAGCGAGGTGACCGTGACCCTCCCTCAGGGTGAGCGGGTGCCCTTTCCCATACAGCACAGTGAGCTAACGGCGCAAGGCGCTCGAGCGGTCGCTATCAAGGATGCCGGCAGCGATCCCGACGTAACCGATGGCGCAGAGATCGTTGCTGACTTGTCGCTCACGCAGGCTCACAGCGGGGTTGCCTTCCTCCAGGGCGAAGGGGTAGGGCGCGTCACGCTCCCCGGCATCGGACTAGAGGTCGGCGAGCCTGCAGTCAATCCCGTACCGCGTCAGATGGTGCGCCAAGCACTCGGAGCTTTGGTCGACCTCTCCCAAGTAGGCATCGACCTAACCATCTCTGTCCCCAAGGGACGCAAGCTTGCTCAGAGCACCTTCAATCCACGGCTCGGCATCCTAGACGGCATCTCTATCCTCGGCACCACAGGGGTCGTGCGACCCTACTCGAGCGAAGCCTTTGTTGAGTCGATACGTCGTGAGCTGGAGGTGAGCAAGTCGGTCTATGGCAAGCTCCTCGTGCTTAACTCTGGCGGACGTAGCGAGCGGTACCTCAAGGGGTGCTTCCCCGACCTTCCCGCCAACGCTTTCGTTCAGTATGGCAACTTCATCGGGGAGACGCTCAGCCTCGCCAACGAACTGGCTTTCCCGCAGATCACCCTCGGCATCATGATCGGTAAAGCGGTCAAGCTGGCGGCTGGCGAACTAGACACACATAGCAAGAAGGTGGTGATGGACAAAGCTTTCATCACCGCCCTCGCATCTGCCTCTGGAGCGACCGAAGCGCAGAAGCAGCAGATCAACGAGATGACCCTAGCTCGCGAGCTGTGGCAGATCTTCCCTGACGGCATGCACCCGCTCTACCAGAGCATCGTCGATCACTGCTATCAGGTCTGCAAGCCCCTTGTTCCTTCAGCACAGCTCGAGGTACTTCTTATCCCTGACTCACAACTTTAGTCAACCCCTTATGTCAACTCTTCCCTCCCTCCTCATTGCTGCGCCCCTCTCTGAGAGTGGCAAAAGCACGCTCACCATGGGCCTCCTCCGTGCTTACACACGTCGTGGTCTGGCCACCCAAGCTTTCAAGTGTGGACCCGACTACGTAGATCCTAAGCTACACAGCGTGGCAACGGGTCGCCCAGCGGTCAATCTAGACCCCTTTATGTACGGTGCCGAGCGGGTGCAGGCACTCTACCTCCATTATAGTCAAGACGCTCAGGCGGTCATCGTGGAGGGGGTGATGGGGCTCTTCGATGGCTATGATCGGGACAAAGGTTCCGCAGCCGACATTGCGAGCCTCCTAGACCTACCGGTCGTGCTGGTCGTGACCCCGCGCTCGATGGCTTACACGGTGGCTCCGCTGCTCTACGGGTTGCAGCACTTTGACCCCAGAGTTCGGATAGCGGGTGTCATCTTTAATAAAGTTTCCTCAGAGCGTCACCTGACCTATCTCACGCAGGCTGCCACAGATGCAGGCGTGCCAGTGCTGGGGTCGCTGCCTCGTGTCGACGACATCGCCATTCCTAGTCGCTATCTAGGGCTGGACGTTGACGACTTAGCGCAGATAGATCGCTACGCCGATCAGGTGGCCGACCTCCTAGAGCAACATCTAGACATTGATCGCCTCCTAGCCATCTCCTCAGAGCGAAAGGAGCTACCTCACGAAGCACCCACTCTGCAAAAGCACTCTTCGTCAGCGCCTCGTCGCATAGCCGTGGCTCGTGATGACGCCTTCAACTTCCTCTACCAGGAGAATGTGCGCCAGCTAGAGCAGTGGGGTGAGATAACCTACTTCAGCCCGCTCTCCGATAGCTCACTACCACCGAGTGACTTCGTCTACCTCCCTGGGGGCTATCCCGAGCTACATCTGGAGCAGTTGTCCGCCAATAAATCCATGCTCGACAGCCTCCGCGAATACATCCGTGATGGCGGAGCGATGCTTGCCGAGGGCGGGGGCATGCTCCTCCTCTGCGAGGCGATTGTTGACGAGGAGGGGACCAGCTATCCGCTCGTGGGTGCGCTACAGCAGACCGCCACGATGCAGCAGCGCGGGCTAGCCCTCGGTTACCGACAGTTCGAGATAGCGGGCGTGGCGGTGCGTGGACATGAGTTTCACTACTCCCGCATCATCGACCCGCTCCCCTCGACAGCGCAGCAGTACAATGCGTGGGGCGACCCTGTAGCGACCGCGCTGTGGCACACGGGTCGCTGCTACGCCTCCTACACGCACCTAGCCCTCACCGAGGAGCTCTTAGCCCAGCTACTATAACTGTTGGCTGTTAGCTATTGGCTGTTGGCTGTTGGCTGTTGGCTATTGGCTGTTAGCTATTGGCTGTTAGCTATTGGCTGGTTTCCTATTTTGGTGGAGTGGGGCGAGCAGGTCTGAGAGTTACGTTATAACTGCTGTCCGATAAAAGTTAGAATGAGCATAGCTATAAAAACAACTCGTAGTCGCTGGTATGTCTATGACGACCAGTGACTACGTCTTATGTGTAAACCGTCGAGACGAACACGAGATTCGTCCCGACGGTTTGCTTATTTGCTTGCTCCGCATCGGCGAGTCGCACTAAGAGAGCTTAGCGACTCACAAGACAGTGTTGTTGTATGATAAGTGGATACAAGCTAGGCACACCCTCTAGTGGGGTGATGCGTACTATATAGTATTGCTGTCCGATAAAAGTTTTTCAGCGAAAGAAGAGTCGTTTATTTGGTTCATCCGAGATTCTGTGTGATGACCTGATCGTGGAGAGCAAAAAGTC
>CAMCJO010000237.1 GCA_945875135.1 uncultured Porphyromonas sp. | reverse complement strand
ATACAGACGTCCCATCTCCAGAGCCTCTTGTCTATCAAACGTTACAGATGGTGCTTTTAGTATACAATCGGCACACTGAGATACACTTCCTAGGTCAAATCGTAGAGCAGTCATCTGCGGTACAGACTCCAAAATCTCGCCAAAGATAGGCAAATTCGAGTGAATAGCCACGCAGCCCGATGCAACGCCCTCGATGACATTGAGACCAAATCCCTCAGAGTGACTAGCCGTGATCAAGGCATCTGAGGCACCTAGGTAGTCCGCCACATGATCGGTAAAGCCGACAAACTGCACCTGCTCGCCCAGGGGCTTCGCTAGATGCTTGCAGCGTCTCTCTAGAGGACCCTTGCCGAGGATCAGTAGACGTAGGTCACTCGGTAGCTGGTGCCGCCTCTTCAGTCGGCGCAAGGCGCGTAGTATCAGCTCTGGGTCTTTGCGCTTGATGAGTCCCCCGCAATAGGTGATGATATAGCCTTGCTCGGGGAGTGCTAGCTGATGACGTAGCTGCGCCTTTTCGGCGGGAGTATCGGGAGGCGTGAAGCGTTCGTTGTCGATCCCATTGGGAGCGACATAGACACTGACCTTGGTGGGAAGTGACTTGCGGTAGTAGTCACGACAGACGTGCGAGACGCAGACCACCTCACGGTGACGAGACAAGGCGCGTAGCAGGCGGCGACACATATATCCCCCGATCAGACGCCCCTTGCCGTAGGTGAAGTCAAGCTTAGCGATGTTGTGCTGGGTCGTTAGCAGTATGTATCGGTGTGTCAGATAGCTGGTTACGATGTCTGGCTGGTAGGTGTGACTATGCACCAGTGTGATGCCGTAGTGCTGTAGGCACGCGTCGAGCAGCCTTGCAGCAGAGCGGGGAAACAGCTCTAGCTGCCCCCGTGTGAAGCCTAGCTCGATGATCTCGCATCCCAGTGCTTGTAGTTCGTCAGCCATCGCCTCGCCCTGAGGTTCTAGAGAGCAGAGCTGTATGATGTAAGGCTTGTAGTAGCCTGCGGGTAGTCCTGCGACGATGTCTCGCACCACAAAGAGAGGACCTTGCGGGCGGATCTGATTCACCACAAAGGCGATCGCTCTAGGCGGTGTAGGCTCATTGGTTACCATAGCGTAGGGGTATAGATGTAGTCGTCATAGATCCAGCGATAGGTGTGAAGGGAGCTGCCTGGATCCATCACATTGTTGACCGTAAAGAGGAAGTAAAGAATCATCACGCCAGCAATAGTCAGCTGATACCATCGATCCTTTACCAATAGGAGGAGGTTAGGTAGTGCCACGCAGATCATGATGCCAGGGTTGTACATAAAGCGCATAGCTACGTCTGACGAGAGGGTACAATTATAGATCATGCTGCTGAAAGCGATGAGTAGGATCGCTAGACAGGTCACTCGGTCACGCTCCTTACCTAAATAGAGCGACCCGATGAGTAGGAGGAGGGTCATCCCGTTTTGGACCAGTATATTGACCCATCCTTGGTGCGCATCTACCTCTCGGCTAGATATATAGAAGGCGTATCGCTCTGGCAGTATCGGCTCCAGTACACTCCCGACTACCTTAAAGAGCGGGGTCCCCACGGCGAGCGTCACCACAAGCAGGGCTGTCAGCACCCGCCAGTCCCACCTTATCGACATCAGCGGTAAGAGGATAAACCATATTACCGAGGAGCTGTGTACCAGACAGGAGAGGACCACCCAAAGGAAGAAACGCCAGTAGCGCCGCTCCACATAAAGATGAAAGGCTGCAAAGGTGATCATCAGGGCGAGACACTGTCGCACTCCATTGAGCGTCTCTAGGTAGCCCGTATTGAAGAGGACAAAGAAAAGAATCCCTAGCGGATAGGAGATGGAGAGCTGCCGTATGCCCCGAAAGAATAGAGCGATCGTAATGACCGAGGTGAGTATCATAAAGGAGCGAAAGCTTAGCCCCACAGCGTGCATCCCCAGTATCACGCCTCGCCACAATGGCTCAAAAGCTTGAAAGGATTCGGACTTGACCCAGTTGTACCCGTTCTCATACACCTCGTAGTCCTGGCCCAGTCCGACACGCAGACCAGCGAAGCCGACCAATAGGGCAAAGGTGAAGAGCTGGTACAGCCCCTCAAAGCGCTGATCTCTGTAGTACAGTGCTGTGAAGAGGAGCAGTAAGCTCAGTAAGATGATGTAGGGGATCACAGACCTATGTACTCTTTGATACGACCTTGGTGATACTTCGTGCGCTTGTTATAGGGTGTCGCAAAGACACCCATATCCCACAGCTCTCGCAGTAGTGGTACGAGGGTCGCACGGCTTGTCTCATCCTGCACCCTATAGAGTTGCTTGGAGATGCGATCGCACAAGACCGCCCAGAGACACTGCTGCTCCCAGCACGTCCGCTGTAACTCAGATGCCATCGTGGCATACTGCGGGAAGGTGTGGCGGATGCCAGCGATCCAGTGAGTCATCTTGTGGCACTCTGTCGAGGCACTCGTGATAGACTCCTTATTATAGTAGTAATAGTAGAGCGGTAACTGCGTGATGGTGACACGTGGGGAGCGGAGCATTAGGTCGCTCCACCAGGGGAAGTCTTCAAACTTCAGCCCCTCCACAAAAGGAGTATCTACCGCCAGCTCCCGGCGTACTAGATGACGCCAAGCGTAGAAGTAGCGGATGGGATCCGTGACGCCATCGTGCCAGCGATGATTCGTCGCATGCCTTATCACCTCCGTCGTGCAGACCGCATGCACCTTACTCAGATCGTAGCGGTGAGACATGCTCCAGGGGATCACGTCGTCATAAGGCTGCCCCAGCTTAGCGCGCAGGAGTAGCCGGCGCTTGTAGATCATATCAGGCACCCACGATACGATGTCAGACCTATCACGCTCTGCCAGAGCCACTGCCAGCTCGAAGGTCTGCGGGTGGATGAAGTCATCCGAGTCCACATAGTTGACAAACTCACCCCGCGCCCAGGCTGTCCCAGCATTGCGCGCTGAGGAGAGGCCGCCGTTTTCCTTCGTTAGGATACGGAAGCGACTATCACGCTCGGCATACTCCGCGAGGATGCTCGCCGACCCATCAGGGCTGCCGTCATCAACGCAGATCGCCTCCCAGTCAGGCATCGTCTGCCCTAGTATGCTGTCTAGACAGCGACGGAGGTACTGCTCGACATTGTAAACAGGTACGATGACCGACACCTTGGGCGTGTGGGCTACTGCGGGTTCTTGTGGTAAAGACATCTCGTAGTGAATCAAGGGATGAGCAACATGTTCTTAACCGCAAAGATACGAAATTAGAGACTAGAGGCTAGAGATTAGAGGCGAGAGACTGGATTTTAGTGGCACTAGTAGCACAAGTAGCACTAGTGCCCCTAGCCAACAGCCAACAGCTAACAGCTAACAGCTAACAGCCAATGGCCAACGGCCCTCAAAAAAGCAGGGCAAATTCAACGCTGGCTTGTTGCAATAATTTAGAATCGGTTACACATCAAAACGACGCTGTGTCGGAGAAAGTCGATTTCCACGTGGATATTTCGAAATGCCCACGTGGGGAATAAAAAATTCTTCGGAGGAATGAAATGAAACTTCGGAAGAATGAAATGAAACTTCGGAGGAATGAAATCGCGCCCACGTGGAAAAAGAAAAACATCCACGTGGAGATTTGAGAT
>CAMCJO010000236.1 GCA_945875135.1 uncultured Porphyromonas sp. | reverse complement strand
AGTTGGCATACAGAGGTTGGTCGCTGAGGCTTGTGTGATCGGCCGTGATGACGAAGAGCGTATTGCGATACCAGGGCTCCTCCTTGATCCGCTCGAAGAACTTTCGGAGAGCCGCGTCGGCATATTGAGCTGTCTGATGGATCGGGAGCGTACCTCGCTTTAGTTTGCTTTTGTACCCCTTGGGCATGCTAAAAGGACTATGATTAGAAAGCGAGAAAAAGAAGGCTCCGAAGGGCTCCTGGAGCGACTTCATATCTTCAGCCATAGCCTGCTCGAAGGGTAGGTCGTGGATACCCCACGTACCGACCTTAGCATTAGACTCATTAGGATGCTTAGCTAGGTAGTCCTGAGCGGTGTATTGATCTTGTACACCTAGGCGCTTGAGGAAGGAGTAGAAGCCCATAGCCCCCGGCTCATCACCATGGTAAAACTTGAGGTGGTAGCCGTAATCGCCTAGTGATAGGGGCAAGCCCGTGTCGTAGGAGTCGAAGTGCTGGTAGTTGTCCATAGTCCACGCCTCATCGTCGAAGGTGCCACCAAACGAGGGTAGCGAGACAAAGATAGAGGGGAAGGACTCAACGGATCGCTTGCCAGAGGCAAAGCCGTACTGCGCATAGAGCGTGTGTGGCATCAAGCTATCGAGGTAAGGGGTGTAGCTCGGGTACCCGTCGATATACCGATTGAGGTAGCCCGTGTACTCTCGCGCCATACTCTCTAGAATGATCACGACGACGTTGCGCCCCTGCATAGAGCCAAAGAGTGTGTCGCTCTCTGAGAGTGGAGCCGCCTGATAGTAGGGTGTGAAGATGGTCGGTAGCTCTTCGTTTGTGTAGAAGGTGAAGAGCTGTCGTGAGGCGGCGTCTTTTGTCAGGGCAACGGGGGTGTTTTGCAGCAAGGGAAACTGCTCAGGGTCTGTCGTGTAGGAGAAGAAGTGCATCGTCGGTACGGGTTTGCTCGAAAAGTCCCAAGTACCACGCATACTGAAGAAGAGGAAGATGACCATGCCCAGTGTGCAGGTGCCGTCTACCCAGTAAGAGCGGCGAGAGGTGCGCGCCTCACGCTGGTACTGCACCAGCCAGTAGCCCGCTATGGCTAGAGCGAGCAAGACGAAGAACGCTATGGTGAGTGGCCAAAACTCTACAACGAAGTCTTTGTAGAAGCTAAACATACTCTTCCCCTGAAACTCTCGGAAGATGTCACTATTTGCTCGCCTCAGTACGAAGGGATAGTAGCCGGTGTCTGAGACATTGAGGAAGATGAAGAAGCCTAGTGGCAAGATGTATGCTATATGGCGTATCCAGCGATACCAGCTACTCATCTCGACCCGTCTAGGTAGGTAAGCACCTACGATCATCATCAAGTAGTAGAGTAGCAGTCCGTATGCGATGGCGACCATGTCCAGTATGTAGCCACCCCGCATGAGGTGGAGCAACTGCCAGCCATCGACCGAGGGAAAGAAAGACTGGTTGTAGAAGTAGTAGAGCAGTCGGCACAGCTGCATCAGTACAATAGCCCAGAGCGTGTGACAGGCGATCGCTACCCAACGTGATTTGGTTGTAATCATTCGATATGATAGAAGCTTTAAGTTCGGATTTACTAGTAGAGTATTCCCAGCTCTACGGATTATGACAATCTCTCAAAGAGTCTCTCCCAGTCTGTAATAATATGGTCTATATCAAAGGTCTGCACATACTCTCTAGCGTGTGCTGCCATAGCTCGGCGTCTATCGCTATCAGCTATCAGCAAGGAGACCTCCTGAGCAAAGAGGTTAAGGTCAAATGGAGGCACCAGCACGCCAGCACGTCCCTCGTCTAGGACTACCCCCGTAGCTAGAAAGGAGTCAAAAGCGACGGGTACGACCCCGTGCTGCATAGCCTCTGTGAGGACCATCGACCACCCCTCAGCGTCACTGGTTAAGATGGAGATAGCAGCCCGCTCGTAGTATGGCTTAGGCTCTTGCGTACCTAAGATATCACAGTGCTCTAACTGTGCCTGCTCTAGCGTAGCACGATAGGGACCATCACCGAGTACGACCAGTCGCCAGTCGGGATGCTCTGCTGAGACTTGTCGCCAGATGGCGGGGATGTGCTCGATACCTTTGCCCTTGACGAGACGGCCCACGTAGAGTACGATAGGCTCCTTGTCATAGGCGGGGGCTAGCTCTGTGGGGAGATAAGTATTGGCATTGTGTATGACGGCAAACTTCGAGGTGTCTTTGATGTGAGCAATCTGTGCGATGAAGTCAGCACTAGGTTGGCACAGCACAACAAAAGCATCGGAGAGATCGTAGATCTTTTGCCAAGAGTTGCCCCACTTGCGATTCATAAAGGCTCTGACGATCCGATTGATCACTTTGTGCCTCCAGTATCGATAGTGATACGAGTCGGGCGTGGTGTGTAGTACCTGTATGAGCTTGGCTCCTGCCTCATCGGTCGCCTCGCGGAGCATAACTGCTAGTCTACGACTATAAGCAGAGTGTGAGACTAAGATGGAGACTTGATGAGCGCATAGGAAGTCGCAGAGGGCGATGCGGTTTTCCTCCGAATTGATCTTAGAGGGGTTGGGGAGTATGAGGGTGTTTTGCTTGAGAGCGGTCTTACCCCAGCTATCCACACATACGTAGCAGAGATGATGTCCTCGCTGCTCTAGAGCTGTGGCTACACGATGAGAGACCTTTTCGATGCCACTAAAGAGCAGATCGATCGCATACCAATTGAAGAAAGCTATGTTCATCTCTTTGGTGCGACTAGGGAACTACTGATATTGATCGATAAAGCGCAAGATGCGCTGACGAGCTTTGCCTCCGTCGATCGTAAAGGGATGGTCAAAGACCCCCAGCTTGTTCAGCTTATCCAGATCTTGAGCCAGCTCCTGACGATCAGTAGGGTCGGTGATGCGTTGCTCTAGCTTGTAGGCGATACGATTATTGATCATCGCCCACATACACTCACGCTGCCAATGCTCCTTCTGGTAGGGCGTAGCTCGCTGCTCATAGAGCTGATAGGTGTGCTCCAAGCCTTTGATCCAGTTCTTGACCTTCTTAGTCCGACTAGAGGAGCGGTCTATCGATCCGATGTTGGGGAAGTAGTAGTAAAAGGGCAGATCAGTGATGACCGTCCGGGGATTCTTGAGGATAACCTCACTCCACCAGGGGAAGTCTTCGAAGATTACTCCTTTGAGAAATGAGACATCCTCCACGAGGCTCCTACGAAGCAAGTGACGCCACACGTAGAAGTGCTTGATCGGATTCTCGATCTTCGTATGGCTGTACTCCGTGACGTGAGCGAAGACATCATCGGTCGTGTGATACTTCACCTTGTCTAGCGTGAAGCGTCGCTTGAGACCACGAGGCATCGTCTTATCAATGTCAAAGCCTAGCGCATGACGCACGAGGAGCCGAGGACGAAAGAGCGGATCTTTGTACCAAGAGACGATATCAGCATCCTCTTGCTGGATCAGAGCGTAGGCGATCTCAAAGGTCTGTGGATGGATCAGATCGTCCGAATCTAAGAAGTTGACGTAAGTGCCCTTAGCAACGGCCATGCCAGCGTTGCGAGCGTCTGAGAGTCCGCCATTCTCTTTCGTCACAACCTTAAAGCGCGAGTCTCTCTCAGCGTACTCGGCTAAGATCTGTGCACTATTGTCAGGACTCCCATCATTGAC
>CAMCJO010000235.1 GCA_945875135.1 uncultured Porphyromonas sp. | reverse complement strand
GCTGCATGTGCCAGTACATGTCGCTATCGATGAGTCGGAAGATGATAGTCTTGTCACCGACGAGTGCTTGGTCGTGGCTCTCAGCATAGGAGATAGTTCGCTCCGTAGGACGGTGATTGCGCAGTTCGTACCACATATTCTCCGGATTCCAGGCTTCGTCGGGTTGCTCTTTGATCAGCTTGATCCAGTAGTCCGGCACATTCATCGCCAGGCGGTAGTCAAAGCCGTAGCCTTCGGTGGCTTGACTTTCGCACAGTCCTGGCAGTCCGCTCACCTCCTCGGCGATGGTCGTCGCCGAGGGCTTGACAGCGTGGATGAGTTCGTTGGCCAGCGTCAGATAGGTCAGCGCATCTCGGTCTACATTGCCATTGTAATAGTCCTCATAAGTGAGGAAAGGTCGCCCCAAGCCGTGATCCTCATAAAGCATCGAGGTGACCCCGTCGAAGCGGAAGCCGTCGAAGCCGTACTCTGTGAGCCAATAGTGGCAATTGGAGAGGAGGTAGTGTACCACCTCGCCACGGCCGTAATCGAAGCAGAGCGAGTCCCACTGCGGGTGCTCGCCACGGCTCCCCTCGTGAAAGAAGAGCGTCCGCGTGCCGTCGTAGCGCGCCAAGCCCTCAGCTTCGTTGCGCACGGCATGCGAGTGAACCAAGTCCATGATGACGTAAAGCCCCAAAGCATGCGCCTCATCGACCAGGCGCTTGAGGTCGTCGGGCGTGCCGAAGCGACTGGACGGAGCGAAGAAGTTGGAGACGTGATAGCCGTACGAGCCATAGTACGGGTGCTCCTGCACCGCCATGATCTGGAGCGTGTTGTAGCCCGCCGAGACGATGTAGGGGAGTCGCTCCGTGCGAAACTGCTCGTAGCTCGCAACGCCCATCTCCTCGCCACTCATCCCTATGTGACACTCATAGATGAGCAAAGTGTCGGGACGCTGAGGTGCTGGCGCCTGCATCAGATAAGGCTCTTCGGGTGCCCAGACACGAGTGCAGAAGCTATAGTCACGCGGGTCCTGCACCACATAATGTGCGTAAGCTGGGATCCGCTCTAGCTCCTCATCATCGGTGCAGATAAGGAGCTTGTAGTAGTCTAGATGGTGTAGTGCTGTAGCGGGTAGCTCGAGGAGCCATTCGCCTAGTCGCTCCTCATTGGCAACAAATCGATAGTTCGGCTCTTTACGCCACTGGTTAGCATCGCAAAGCAGGTAGACCGCCTGAGCCGCTGGCGCAAATTCACGCAGTGTCCACCCCGATTCGGTGCGATGCAGCCCAAAGTAAAGGTGTCCGCACGCCCAGCTAGAAAGGCTCTGCGAGCCGACAAAGAGCTGCCGACGCACTGCGATATAGCTTTGCCACGCCTCTATCGTCTCATAGTAAGGTGCGAGCCACGGGTCTTGCTGCGCCCAGAGCGGGGTGCTCGGCTTTGTCTTCGCTTGGCGAGGAGTAGCTCTCTGACGTTTCATAGTTAAGAGACTTTACCTAGATAAGAGACGGCTCCCGTAGTAGGGCGATGTATCGTCGGCAACTCGATGGTCGCCTCGTCAATGTCTAGAATGAGGTAAGAGGGCAACTGCTGGAGTAGCTCTTGCTGTGCTGGCGTGAGGGCTGCCCACGCATCGTAAGCGATGAAGGCGAAGTCGTAACCGCTCAGATCGACCTGCTCAGCAAAGCTCTCCCCACTCCACGACACGCGAGCCGAGAGTGCTGTCGTAGGCTTGGCGAGATGCGACGAGAGTGGCATCAGCGTGATAGGACTATCAGCACGCTCCGTCACCTGCTCGGCAATGAGTAGTAGTTTTTGGTCCTCAGGCCGCTGCATCAGCACGAGCGGATGCGCTATCGGCGTCTGACCATTGTCCACATAGATACCGACAGAGCAAGGTGCCTCCTGAGCAAAGGTGGCGATAATCTCCTCAAAGGAGTGCGAGGTCGGCTCTTTCTTAGCTTTGCGACGGCGACCGGTCATAACTTTCCACCTGCGGGTGAGCTTATCGCTATATGCGACTAAGTCGCGGTCTTTCTTGTCTTGCGAAAGGTTGACACTAGCCCCGAGGAGTAGCAGGTTGCTCTGGATATGATTAGCGTGCGAAAGAACCGCCTCAGGGACCGACTCCGCAATCTCATACTTACGCTCCACGGAGAGGTCTAGCTGCTTGGCCATCTCCATCGGCGCGGCAAAGCTACTGGCGTAGTAGTGGTCCGCATCGATGGTGCTAATGTCTGTATCCGTGGTGACGTGCATCAGCGTACAGGCCACCTGTGGAGAAGTGCCACCACAGAGTCTATGGAAGAACTCTAAGAGCGTCACGCCCGTCTCAGCACGTCCGAACGAGATGAGCACTTGACCTGTCGCATGCTCCAAGCTTTGCGGTGTTTTCTTCTTCTTAAGGAGCCAGTCGATCAGTTGTAGCGTTGGGGCGGTCATGACAGTCGTCACGAGCGTCATCATCACGAGGATGGTAAAGAGGACGGTCGAGAGGACTCCTAGGTCCAGTCCGATGCGCAGTACGACCAGCTCCATTAACCCTCGGGTGTTCATATAAGCGCCTAGGTAAAGGCTTTCGCGGCGCTGTATGCCACAGCTTCGCGCTGCTAGGTAGGTGCCGCCCATTTTGCCAACAACTGCCACAAGGGTAAAGATGCCGAAGAGTGCCCACAGCTGAGGCGTATTGACCAAGCCCAGCTCCGTGCGCAAGCCTGAGCTCACGAAGAAGAGCGGCAGGAGGAGCAAGAGCGCCAGGTCCTCGACTTTCTCCTTGACAATCACTCGGAAGTCTAGGTTCTCTGGCATGACAAGCCCCAGCATGAAGGCACCAAAGAGCGCGTGCATACTCATGATCTCGGTAAAGTAAGCACTCGCCATGAGGAGGATGAAGATGAGTCCCATGAGCGACTTGGAGAGTACCTCACGATGTCTCACACGCCGCCCGAGGAGTCCGAAGAGTGGTCGCAAGATGCCAAAGATAACCGCCAGATAGAGTGCCAGGAAGAGCATATTGTAGAGGGCACTCGTGAAGCTCCCCCCCTGGCTGACCGCCATAATGGCCGCCAGCATGAGCCACGCTACGATGTCTCCCATGGCTGCGGTCGAGAGTGCCAAGCGTCCCAGGTGACTATGCGAGAGCGAGCGCTCCTGGATGATACGCGCCAAGACGGGGAAGGCGGTGATGCTGAGCGAGATACCCACAAAGAGAGCGAGCGACAAGAAGCTACTCTCCTCACTCAGTAGCTCTGGGCGACTGTAAAGTCCATAGGTGAGAAAGATGCCTAGGATAAACGGAATGATAATCCCCGACTGACTGATGATGAAAGCCTGCTGCGCCTGACCCTTGAGATCTTTCATACGCAGCTCCATACCTATGGTAAACATGAAGAGGATCAGTCCGAACTGGCTGAGCAACTCTAGATTGCCCAAGCTGTGTACGGGAAAGAGCGTCTCCATCGCTTCTGGCCAAACGGCTCCCAGCAAGCTCGGACCGAGCAATATACCGGCAAGGATCTCCCCGATGACCGTCGGCTGACGTAGCCGTGCGAAGAGCCACCCCACGACACGCACCACGAGCAGGATGACCACCAGCTGGATCAGCAGCATCCCTATGTCTGAGGCGGCATGAGCACGGACTGAACTCACAAACGACTGCCACGGCGAAGCCTCCCCCGCAGGCGAAAGGGTGGGCAATTCGGGAGC
>CAMCJO010000234.1 GCA_945875135.1 uncultured Porphyromonas sp. | reverse complement strand
CATCATCTACGTCATCCCCTATACCTCAATCATCACCCAGACGGCGCAAACCTTTTCGCTTACCTATACAAAGGCTATCGGATAAAGACGAGCTTCACTTATTCCCCTTCTGTCTGTTGTGCGTCTTGCAGAGCATCTGACAATTGTCCGATGTCGTCGTGCCCCCCTTGCTCCATGCCGTGATATGGTCTGCGTCCATATCCTTGAGACTCCATATCCGCTCCTTATTCTTGCCCTCGCTGAAGGCGCAAGCTGGGCAGTTAGAGACCCCATGAGCCTTAGCCTCCTGCGTCTGACGCTCGTAGGCACTCTTCTTCGTCGAGTCGTCAAAGAGACGTATCTCCAAGAGCTGTGGCTCCACCTCGCCACCCAGTAGGTACTCAGGGATATTCTCCTTCTTACGCACTGCCTCGTCCGCTAGTAGCTCTGCAAGCCGAGCGTGTATCTTGTCGTGGTCATAAGGCGTGTTGTGGTAAGTCTCGTAGAGCCTGCCCCAAGCCACCCCTCTGAAGTGTGGCTCCTCCGTGTAGAAGAGCGTCTCCGCCCAGGCGATCACGCTGTTGAAGTAGTTCTGTAGCTCCGTAATCCCCTCATCGTGGCGATGCGCCGCCATATACTCTCTGACATTCCCCTGGCTCACCCAGTCTAGAGCCGTGGCGAGGTAGTCTTGACGCTTCACATTACCACGTATGTAGTGCTCCCACTGCTGGACGCTCGTATTGCCACTATTACTAAAGACCTTGCGGGCTGCCGTCACAAAGGGACCCGAGTAGACCGCATTCAGCAGCTCCTGATCATTGAGCGGTACGCCCGCGATGTTGATCGTCTGAAACCACTCACGTATCTCGCTCTCCGTCCCCTCGCATATATAGATAAGGAGTGGGGTATCTAGGATCTTCCGTCGTAGATCCTCCGCTAGAGCTTTGAAAGTAAATGGGATCTTGTCTGCTCCGAGCAAGATGCTAAACTGAGCATTGAGGAACCGCCCCAGCGACGTAATCCTTTGCTGACCATCTAAGACCTCCAGCTGACCATCCTCCCGCTGGTTAAAGTAGATCAGTCCGATAGGATAGCCCTTGAGGACAGACTCGATGACCGCAAGATCCTTCTTGCCGTCACCATAGATATAGTTGCGCTGGTACTCAGGCTGTATCGTCAGCTTGCCATTCATACCATAGAGCCCCTTGCCCTCGTTCTCATCATAGGTAAAGCCACGGCATATATCCTCCACCGTGTACTCAGTGTGTAGTGTAGTCTTCATAAGCTGCCTCTCTGTAGTTAGTACCAAGTATAGCGCATCTCATAACGGTCAAAGGGTTCATCACCCTCATACCCATAGGATCGTAGTGTCTCCACAACCTCACGCTGCTCCCTAGGAGAGAGCGGTAGGTCGCCACGCTTCAAGCGGTAAAACTGCGTCTTCGAGTTACGCCCTATCATATAATTGGTGCAGGCATCGTAGTTCTTACGGCTCAACTCATTCATCGCTCGGGCGAAGCCTCTAGCATACTGCTCTGGTGTGTCTGAGCGGTAAAAGGCGCAGGCAGCACCCTCCTGATAGTCGGGATGGTGCGCATTAATCAGCGGATAGATCCGTGACTTACCCAGCACCTCGGGAGCGACCAGCGCATGCAGACAGTGCGTGCGCTGCGAGCAACTCTCAGAGGTGCAGACTGGGTACTCTGTGGGTGGTGTTACGTTAACTATTGCTTGTCTCATGGTATTAAGGGTTATGGTGTTTTTACACTTTGTTCGCCCCTGCGCTAGGTGCGTCGGCTTGGCGATGTCGAATGGTAATCCGAGCATAAGTAATGCGGTCTCCGATACGTCCCTCTGCATTTTTGATTACTCCAGGGATTGACGTTGACGAATGAGGATGCGTGCGTAACGACTCTTGCCGTTGACTAGGGTGTCCTTCGGATTGTTCATCAGACCATCTATCGACATTGACGGATGAGTACACTGAAGTACGGCTGAACCGTCTCTCTCTCTCTCTCTCTCTCTCTCTCTCTCTCTCTCTCTGCGAGGCTATAGACTACGTCTTTACCATCAGCTCCTTTTCCAAAGGCTACTATCTCAAACTGCTCGGGGCAGTATTTGTCGAGGAAAGAGATTGGCACCCCCATCACTCCATCGTAGTCGCTCGGAATAGCATCTGTTGAACCCACCTCAATGGCATCGTAGTTGTCATAGCGTGGGTATGCCTCTTCAAAGCTCTTTCCCTTGATCTTCTTGTTCCGACTATAGCGCAGGTTATCTTCTATCGTCATCAACTTAAGAGGCTCGTGGCGTCGTCCATGCTCTAGGTTAGTATACCAACGAACCCCTTTAACTCGAACAAACTTTCGTCCATTCTCATCAATCCTCCAACCTGCGGCTGTTATAGGATACTCTTTGGGAACCTCAAACTCTCTATCTCCACTGCGAATACTGAACCCTAGCCACATCTCATTTGCCGCGATGCGAGGGAAGATGTTTTTGTAAGTGATTGCATTTATATTGCCAATGATGAGAAAGTCCTTCTCCGCCTCAAAGATCCAATCGACAAACTCACGAAAGAGCGAAAAGGGAGGATTGGTCACGATGATGTCCGCCTCGTCACGCAGGCGACACACCTCCTCGCTGCGAAAGTCCCCATCGCCCTCCATATAGCTCCACTGCAGGTCGGCGAGGTCGATCTTGCCGTCGTGCGTGATATCCTCCGAGAGGGTGAATATCTTCCCCCGCACACACGTCTTGTTGGGGTCGTACTGCGGGGCATCCTGCTCGAAGAGCGTAGGCTGATAAGGCGTACTGAGACGCTTGCTCTCGGGGGCATAGCTCGTGCTGATCAGCTTACGGAGCCCCAGCTCGCCAAAGCGCTGTGCGAAGTAACGTGTGAACTCGCTCCACTCGGGGTCATCGCACGGCAAGAGCACCGTCTTGTCACGAAAGAGGTCGGGGTCGTAATTAATGTAAGCCTGTAGCTCACGCTCTATGTCTTGGTACTGAGTGTAAAACTCATCGTTCTTAGCCCGCTGGGCACGGGCGAGGTTTTCGTTTGCCATGGAGAAAAGAGTTGCCTAAGGTTGTCAAAACGAGACGAGTCACCAAATGGACGAATAAATGATACGAGTAACCCTTTGTAGGGACGCACGGCCGTGCGTCCGTTGAATCAAAGCGATACGAGTAACCAAATGGACGAACTCTCGCTCATTTCACTAGCCCAAAGGTACTAAATCTTTCGCTCACAAGGAGCTCTCGGCAGTGCCATCCGTGTGGCACTACAGTTTCCTACCCGTGGCACTGGAGTTTCCTGCCTATGAAACTAGAGTTTCTTACCTATGAAACTACAGTTTCTTCCGTATGAAACTGCAGTGCCAAGTGGGGTTGGCACTAGAGTTTCACCCGTATGGCACTGCAGTGCCAAGGCGCATTGGCACTCGGTGCATCCGAAGAGAATCCCACTTCACTGCTCTCTCCACAAGCCAACTCTACACCTTAACGTGTACACCTACAACGAACTACTCCTGTCTCAAATCCTCATCACTGCTTGACCTGGGGTGTTTAGAATAAGGAGCAGAAGACCAACAAAGAGGCTGACGACAAGGGCGGCAACCGCACCATGGGGAGCAAAGCCACCGTGCCCTACGGACTCTATAAGATGTATGGCTTCGTGACGCCCCACTTTGCCGAGGACACAGGCCTTACGGAGG
>CAMCJO010000233.1 GCA_945875135.1 uncultured Porphyromonas sp. | reverse complement strand
AGCTAATCCATAGCGGACACATTATATATATGGTAACCTCATCTATCCTCTCGCTTGTCGCTAATGAGTTTCGTCTGAAAAGGCGATTATAATGCGTCAGCCCTGAGAAGAGGTATCCGCTAGGGCTGACGCATCATGAGACTGTTGCAACAGTCTTAGTAGAGGAGGGTGGCGACGAGCGGAAGGTGGTCGCTGGGACCGGCGAGGTAGCTGTCGCCGCCGTACGTTCGTCGTGGGCGGCCCCACGGGGCTGGGCTCTCGTGCATATACTTTTGTGGGGGCAGGGCTATGCGTACCGTCTCTAGCTCTAGACGCGGGTAGCGCGTCTCGGTGAGCAGCGTGCGGGAGACGAAGAGTCGGTCGATGCGCTCCCAGTAGCCTCGGTAATAGTAGCTCCCTGGGGGCATCGTCTTGAGTTGCTCGTCGGTGAATGGGGGCGTGAGGTCTACCATAGCTAAGGAATCGCTTTGAGATAGGTAGGTGTGGTAGGAGGCAGCCCAGCTGTCGGTCAAGCCACCTTCTGGGGTGGCGTTGAAGTCGCCCACGACGACGATGCTTTGCTCTGGATTAGCCCTCAAGAGGCTATCGGTACGCATACGGAGCATCTCGATGAGCGCAGCACGAGCAGCCTCGGCGGTAGCACCTCCTCGGCGTGAGGGGAGGTGGCAGACGATGAGCGAGAGCGGCGCTGCGGAGGGGAGGCGACCGGAGACGAAGAGCAGGTTGCGCGTCGGGTAGATGCTGTCGGGCGTGATGCGGAGGGGCCACTCCTCGGTCTGCTCTACGGCAAAGCGGTCTGCGTCATAGAGCAGTGCCACGTGAGAGCCACGGCGGTCGGAGCCTGTGGCGCAGATGGTCTTGTAGTTGCCCCCTCGTAAGAGCGTGTAGTGCGCCAGCTGCTCGAGTGCCTCTACGCTCTCGACCTCTTGTAGTGCTATGAGAGCGGGTATATCCCAAGCGGTCGTATGAGAGATCACCTCGGCTAGCTGCTGGCACTTGCGCTTCATACGCTCTGCCGTCCACCCTTTGCGGGCTGTGGGGAGATACTCGCGATCATCCCAGCGGGTGCTGGGGATGGTGTCAAAGAGGTTCTCCACATTGTATGAGACAATGGTGAACCTCTGCTGCGCTACCAAGCAGTAGCCACTGCCTAAGAGCAGAAAGAATAGCACGAACCCACGGAAGTCTAGGAAGATGGAGCTGGTCATATTAGATAAAAAAGGAAGCGACGCTCCCATAGAGTCTACTGTCTCTACGAGAGCGTCGCTTTACGTTGATGCGAAGTCTCTATTACCAGACCACGACACGCTCCTCAGGAGCAATGTACATGGGGTCGCCAGGCTGGACGTTGAATGCCTCATAGAAGGCATCAATGTTCTTCAGCGCCTGATTGACACGGTTGATGCCCAAGCTGTGTGGGTCGATCTTCGTCAGACGTATCTCCTCCTCGGGAGTGATGTTTTGTCCCCATACACGAGCGTAACCGATGAAGAAGCGCTGTGCTGGTGTGAAGCCATCGATCTTCTCGACCTTCTTGCCCTCGAGCTGCTTCTGGAGTGCTAGGTAAGAGACTAGGAGACCGCCCTGATCAGCGATATTCTCACCGAGCGTTAGATGACCGTCAGCGTTGAGGTTGTCATTGATCTTGATCTGGCTGAACTGCTGAGCGAGACGCTCCGTAGAGTTCTTGAAGTTCTTCTTGTCAGCCTCAGTCCACCAGTTGTGCATATTGCCGACAGCGTCAAACTCGCTACCCTGATCGTCAAATCCGTGCGTCATCTCATGACCGATGACCACACCGATAGCACCATAGTTGACCGCGTCATCAGCGTTGATGTTGAAGAACGGAGGCTGTAGGATACCAGCGGGGAAGCAGATCTCATTCGTCGAAGGCATATAGTAAGCGTTGACATCCTGAGGATTCATAAGCCAACGAGAGCGATCGACTGGCTGGCCTAGCTCAGACATGTTGAAGTCGTGCTCAAACTGGATAGCACTGCGGAGGTTCTCCACAAAGCTCTTGTCCTCTGAGATGTTGAGCTTAGAGTAGTCCTTCCACTTGTCAGGATAGCCGATCTTGACGGTGAACTTAGAGAGCTTCTCGATAGCCTTCTGCTTCGTTTCGTCAGACATCCACTCGAGCTGAGAGATACGATCCTTGAGCGCAGCCTGTAGGTTGCTGATCATCGTCTCCATACGCTCCTTAGCCTCTGCGGGGAAGTACTTCTTGACATAGACCTCACCGAGTGCCTCACCAAGCGTGCCATTGAGTAGGTTGACAGCACGACGCCAGCGTGGGTGCATCTCCTTGACACCTGAGAGTGTGGTGGAGTAGAAGTCGAAGCTAGCCTGTACAAAGTCATCCGAGAGATAGCTAGCATAGCCGTCGATGGTCTGTGCTAGGACATAGTCCTTGAGTGCCTGTAGGTCTGCCGTGGGGAACCACTTGCTAAACTTCTTGAAGAAGTCTAGCTGACCAGCATTCCAAGACTCTAGAGTCTGAAGCTTGCGCCCCTCGATGTAGCGTGCCCAGTCGAAGCCAGGGTTGTCAGCGACAAACTTCTTAACCTCAACCTTGTTGAAGTTGCGCGCTACATCACGAAGCTGTGTCTGCGAGTAGCACATATCAGCTAGTATGTTGCTGATAGCGATATTGTTTTTCGCAATGCGCTGCGCATCCTCGGCAGAGTAGCCAGCGAGCTGAGCGATGCGCTCGATGTACTGGTTGTATGCCTTGATGATCTCCGCATTCTTTGGGTCTGTGTAGTACTCCTTGTTGCCCAGAGCCAGACCGGTCTGATTGAGGTTGAAGATGTTCATATCGCTATTCTCAGCATCGGCCATGACGTAGGTGCCAAAGAAGGTAGCATCTCCCTTGTTGTCCTGCTGAGCTGCGAAATCTACGAGCGCCTCCTTAGAGTCGATCGCCTCGATAGCCTTGAGTTCGTCTAGGATCGGCTGAGCACCTAGCTCGTTGCGCTTGACGCTGTCGATAGCCTGCTTGTATAGTACAGAGACGCGATACTCATTGGTACCAGCCTTGTAGTTACCCTGAGCTAGCTCATCAACGATGCCGTGGATCTGCTCAAGCGAGCGGTCACGTAGCACGTCGAAGGTGCCGAAGCGGCTGTAAGCCGGCTTCAGTGGGTTAGCCTTGATCCAGCCACCATTGACATAGTGGTAGAAGTCATCCTGTGGACGCACGAGGGTGTCCATATCAGCTAGATTGATAGCTGGAACGATCTCCTCGTTGGTCTGATTCTCCTGCTTCTTGTTACAAGCAGAGAACGTAATAGAAGCTGCGCATAGAGCAGCCACTAGTAGTTTGCGATTGTTCATATTCGATTGTTCGATTTCAAAATGATTCATAAGTTGTGAGAGCCTACTTTATAGTAGAGGTGAGGGATACTCACCCGCGTCGGTCAGCTTCGCCAGATGCTCTATGACCATATCACGGTCAGAGGCGTATGTCGCGCCAAACCAGCGGGCATCGGTGCTCAAGACCTGCACCTGCGCTAGTCCCTGACGGATCAGCGTGTCGACGACTGTCGGGATAAAGAACTCAGACGTTGGCTCGTTGACATGCTCCTTGAGGAAGTCTGCGAAGAGTCTCTCCGAGTGCTCTAGGTAGTCCGGCGTAAAGCCCCAGAGATTCATCGATACGAGTGTACCACGAGCTATGGAGAGCTTCTTGCCGTCGTGCATGCTGACGATCTCGTGATTCTCGTTCTCGTGGATGTTCTTATGCTCGGTGATGTGCAT
>CAMCJO010000232.1 GCA_945875135.1 uncultured Porphyromonas sp. | reverse complement strand
TGCTTCCACAACCAATCATACCTATCCGATAAACAGTTCCTCCCTTGGAACTAAACAGTTCCTCCCTTGGAACTAAAAAGTTCCTCCGCTGGAACTAAAAAGTTCCTCCCTTGGAACTAAAAAGTTCCAAGAGGGGAACTATTTTTGGAACTCGTATCTACTAGTACGTCAGCACGATACAAGCGGACAGACTTCCCATACCCACAAATGCAAAAGGAGACTGTTGCAAAAGTCAACAGTCTCACAATCTTGCTCGCAAGATTGTCCTGACTTTGCAGAAAGGATGAAGCGCAAGGCGCTGAGGGTGAGGTCTGAAGGGAGCATACCTCCGTATGTGACCGAAGCCGAATCCCGAAAGCAACACAGCGATGCGCCTTTATGCAGCAGTCTCAAAAGGAGAGCCTCCCGCTAGGTGAAGCTCTCCTTTTTTTGTTTTGTTGGCTTGCTAGGTTACTTCGTATGGCTCAGCAAAGACCAGATAGCATCGTCCTCAGGGTACGGCGCGACGACCTCGATTTGTTCATGGGAGACGGGATGCTCGAAGCTTAGTATACATGCATGGAGCGAGATACCGCCATCTTTATTGCTCCGTGGAGCACCATACTTGAGGTCCCCCTTGATCGGGTAGCCCATGTGGCTCAGCTGCGTACGTATCTGATGATGCCGTCCCGTGTGGAGCGTCACAGCCAGCAGACTATAGCGGTCGCCCACAGCGAGACGCTCGTAGGTGAGCCAGGCGCGCTTAGCCTCAGCGTGAGGCTCCGTCACGACGTAGCTCTTGTTTTGCTTACGATTGCGATAGAGCAGATCCTTCGCCTCGCCCGTTTTCTGGGGAAAAGCACCACAGACCACAGCGTGGTAGACTTTGTGGATCTCTCGTCGCTGAAACATGGCGTTGAGCCGTGCTAGAGCCTTCGAAGTTTTGGCAAAAAGCACCGCCCCCGACGTCGGTCTATCGATACGATGCGTGACCCCAACGAACGCCCGCCCAGGCTTGTCGTACTTATCGATGAGATAGCGCTCGACAAGCTCCGAGAGCGGTGTATCGCCCGTGCTGTCACCCTGTACGAGCATCCCCGCCGGCTTATTGACGATGAGGAGATGATTGTCCTCGTAGAGGATCTGTAGGTCAGGCATCGGTCTGCTTACTAAAGCATTACATATTCATGCCGCCGCAGCAGGAGAGCACCTGTCCTGTCATATAAGAGGAGAGGTCGCTCGCGAGGAAGAGAGCCACATTGGCCACATCCTCAGGCTTACCACCACGGCGTAGCGGGATCTGCTTAGCCCACTCCTTGCGTACCTCCTCGCTGAGGACGGCCGTCATATCGCTCTCGATGAAGCCCGGAGCGATGCTGTTGGCACGGATACCACGTGAGCCGAGCTCCTTGGCAACGCTCTTAGCCAGTGCGATCATACCAGCTTTAGAGGCCGAGTAGTTCACCTGACCCGCATTGCCCGATACGCCGACGACGCTCGCCATATTGATGATGCTACCCTGACGCTGCTTCATCATGACAGGAGCTACGGCATGGGTCATATTGAAGGCGGACTTCAAGTTGACATTGATCACCGCATCCCACTGCTGCTCCGTCATACGTAGGAGCAGACCATCACGGGTGATGCCGGCATTATTGACTAGGACGTCCAGCTTGCCAAAGTCAGCGACGATCTGATCAACGAGCTGATGCGCTGCTTCAAAGTCTGCCGCATTGCTCTCGTAGGTGCGTATCGTGACACCGCACTCCTGCGCCAGCTGAGTATAGTAATCCTTTGCTTCGTCGGCAACCTTGAGGTCACTGATAGCTACATGGCATCCAGCCTCTGCATACTTCGTGGCGATCGCCTTGCCGATACCACGTGCTGCTCCGGTGATCAGAGCCACTTTGTTCTGAAGTAGTTTCATAGATTCTATTGAGTTATAGGTTTTGTATTTGCATGATTGGTCAGTCCCTGCCTGAGGAGCTGCTTCATCGCCGCGATGATGCGGAGGTAGTCCTCCTTGCCGTACTCATGGTGGTAGCGATTGATGTAGGGTGCCTCCAGACTCTTGAAGCTCTTGAGGAGCAGGTAAGCTGTCGAGTTGATGTCAGGGACTAGTAACTCTCCTCGATCGCGTCCCTCCTGTAGGATCCGCTTGAGCATGTCGTACTCACTCTGGTCATACTTGAGGCGAAGGCGCTCGATGTTGAAGGTATCGCTAAAGAAGCTCGCATTATGCTCGCCCTGTCTCTGCACCGTCTTCTGTATCAGCTGCAGATGATTGTCTAGCAGCACCATCAGCTTAGTAATCGCATCACCTGGACGAGCCAGCACTTCGCTCAGCGACTGACTCATCAGACTGATTTCCCGCTCTATGACCGCCATGAGCAGTGCCTGCTTGTCCTTATAATAGGTGTAGACCGTGCGCCGACTGCACCCCACAGCCTCTGCAATAGCGACCATGGTCGTCTCCTCGACTCCTTGCTGCACAAAGAGCGTGTGAGCCATTTGGACGATGCGCTGGCGCGTGTGTTGTGTAGAGGTCATAAGTGCGTGAACGATAATAAAAGCGTGAGATATTCGTTACAAAGATACAGCTTTGCGCCGAATGTACCCTTTGGGATCGAGCGCACGCCATTCTAATCCTCACCCACATGTCATCCACCAGGAGATTACTCGGCTCCCTGCCTACCAATATACTACTTGTCGTGCTGGCGCTCGTCGTGGCACTCCTACCGCTCATCCTCTCGGAGCCACTCGTGAGACGCATGGCCGACGAGGAGCGACTCAAGATGCAGACCTGGGCCGAGGCAACCGAGTGCATAGCTAGCCAAAGTGACGAGCAGCTCAATGCCCTAGCCCTCCAAATCCTAGAGTCAAACACCACCATACCGCTCATCCTCACAGACAGCCTTGGGAACATCCTAGGATACAAAAACATTGACTCCGCAGCGGTCGCTCGTGACTCGACCTATCTGGAGAAGCGGCTCACAGCTTTTCGCTCTGGCTACGCACCCATCGAGATTGACTTAGGTACCGCTGGACGCCAATACCTTTACTACAGCGACAGCAGTAATCTGAGGCGGTTGCTACGCTTCCCCTATCTGCAGACAGGTATCTTCATCCTCTACATCATCATCCTCGTCCTCACCATTCGCAGCCTACTGCACTGGGAGCAGGACCGTATATGGGTCGGCCTCAGCAAGGAGACCGCCCACCAGCTCGGCACGCCCATCTCCTCGCTTATGGCGTGGACCGAACTGCTCAAGAGCTACGACCTCCCCCCCGAGATCATCGAGAGCATCGGACAAGATGTCAATCGCCTCGAGCTGATCGCCCACCGCTTCCAAAAGGTTGGCAGCCTACCCGAGCTCACCCCCATAGAGCTCAACGGACTGATCACCACCTCCGTACAATATCTCTCACGGCGCATCTCTAGACAGGTGGAGATCGTCTTTGAGCCAGCGCCCGAGGAGCTCTACTGCCTCATCACGCCCGACCTCATGAGCTGGGTCGTGGAGAACATCGTCAAGAACGGCGTCGACGCGATGGACGGCAAGGGCACGATTACCATCACCACGGAGGCTCACGGCAAGAACGCCTACCTCGAGATCACCGACACGGGCCGTGGTATGACACGCGCCACGCAGCGGATGATCTTCAAGCCAGGCTTCACCACCAAGGAGCGTGGCTGGGGGCTCGGCTTATCGCTCGCACGTCGCATCATACGGCACTACTTCCGCGGGCGCATCTACGTCAAGCGCTCCGAGCTACAAGTCGGCACCACCTTCCGTATCACCCTCCCCCTGCAGCAGCTCCCCTAGCC
>CAMCJO010000231.1 GCA_945875135.1 uncultured Porphyromonas sp. | reverse complement strand
TTTACACAAACATGAAACTACTAATCACTGGCGGAGCAGGCTTCATAGGCTCCAACCTCTGCGAACACTTCCTCCGTGAAGGACACACCGTCCGCTGTCTTGACAACTTCGCGACGGGCAAGCCCGCCAACATCCTCCCGCTCCTAGCTGCCTATCCCGACCGCTTCGAGCTTATCGTCGGCGATATACGCAAGCTAGACGACTGCCGCAAGGCGGTCAATGGTATGGAGTATGTGCTGCACGAAGCAGCCCTAGGATCTGTGCCCCGATCTATCAAAGATCCGATTACGACCAATGAGGTCAACATATCAGGCTTCCTCAATATGCTCGTGGCTGCACGCGATGCGGGCGTCAAGCGACTAGTCTATGCGGCCAGTTCGTCGACCTATGGCGATAGCGAGAAGCTCCCCAAGGTGGAGGAGGTGATCGGTCGCCCTTTGTCTCCTTATGCTATCACGAAGTATGTCGACGAACTATATGCTGATGTCTTCGCGCGTACTTATGGCGTTGAGACGATTGGGCTACGCTACTTCAACGTGTTCGGCCGTAGGCAAGACCCTCTCGGAGCTTACGCTGCGGTCATCCCGCTCTTCGTCAAGCAGCTGATGGCTCACGAGGCACCCGTCATCAATGGCGACGGATCCTACAGTCGCGACTTCACCTATATAGATAATGTCATCCAGATGAACGAGCGTGCCCTGACGACGACCTCTCCCGAGGCTGTCAACCAAGTGTACAACACCGCTTTCGGAGAGCGCACCACACTCAATCAGTTGGTCGACTACCTCAAGGAGAACCTCTCCAAGCACGACCCCGCCATTGCGACCATCGAGCCTAAGCATGGTCCCAATCGTGTCGGTGATATACCCCACTCACTAGCCTGCATTGACAAGGCTAAGAGACTACTGGGTTATGACCCTAAGTACTCTATGCGTCAAGGCTTAGCCACTTGCTGTGACTGGTACTGGGAAAACCTTTAGGCTGGCTGTACGCTTGTCTTTCTATAATAATCACACAAACTAAAAGTCGTAAGCTATGATCACTCATATAGAGCTTCATAATATTACAGCCTTCGAAAAGCTCAGTGCAGAGTTCTCCCCAGGGTTAAACGTTTTTATTGGGGAGAATGGCACTGGAAAAACGCACCTGATGAAGTTCTTATATTCCACTCTTGCTATAGCAGACAGCAAAGAGAGGAAAACTATCCAACAGAAGCTTGAGGAGAACTTCCTACCCGACAGCATCGGTAGACTAGTGCGACGATCTAGAGGGCGAAATAGTGGACGCTTTGTAGTAGTCCGTTCTGATGAAGGAGTGGACAGAAGTCTTGAGGTAAAGATCACCTCACTAGACAAGGTCTCTTCCCCTTCATCTAATTGGGCGGTCTCCTCTGCAGAAAGAGCTGTCTACATTCCCGTCAAGGATATGCTGGCTAATGCCCCAGGCTTCACCTCTTTATATAACGAACACTCTATCCACTTCGAAGGTATATATGCAGATATTATCAACAAAGCTCTCTACTCTCCTGCGCGTGGACCTCGAGACAGTATACAGAAGGAGCTACTGGAGCTCATCGAAACGGAGATTAGTGGCACCATAGCCGTGGAGGGTGAGGAGTTTTACTTGAGGGCAACTGATGGGTCAGGAAATCTTGAGTTCACGTTGCTTGCTGAAGGTTATCGCAAGCTAGGTCTTCTTTTTTGTTTAATTCAGAATAAGATGCTCACTAAGGGATCTATCCTTTTTTGGGACGAACCCGAAGCCAACCTCAACCCCAAGATGATGGAACTAGTGGCGAGGATTCTTTACAAGCTGACCAAGCTAGGCGTACAGGTTTTTATCTCCACACACAATAGTATGCTCACCTCTCAGATAAAACGTTGGGAGGAAACAGCCCCTACGAGGTATCATCTCTTCAAGAAAAACGATACTGGAAGTGTTGACTACTCATCTTATGAGCATCTAGAAGAGGTTGTTGCAAACCCAATACAGGAAGCGTATGAAGCCCTACTGCTAAAGCAAATAGAAGAAGAACTAAACCTATGAAAGCTACGATAGAGGGGTATACCTTTGACTTCCCTACAGCGACATCAATCATTCAGCTGGACGATCCGCAATATCATTCTTCTCCAGCGATGAAAGCTGTTGATGTAGTCGCTGAATTGCCAAACCATCGAATCTTCGTTGAAATCAAAAACTATGAAGAACACAAAGAGTGGTTTGAGAAAGATCCGTGCAATGATCCCAAAAATAGACTGAGTAAGATTCGATTCGATATAATCTATAAGTATAGAGACTCGTTTCTTTACTATTGGTGTAGTATGGCTCCTGAGAAAGAGAATATTTATGTCTTTCTCACGGATTGGTCAGAAGGGGCCACTCTTCAGCATTTCCGTCAGACTACGGATGCTCGTTTCCCAGTGGACTTTCGACAGTCAAAGTATCCTTCTGTATGGACACGAACTTTTGTGAATGGTTACTTTGTCGTAAACAAATCTCTATGGAACCAAGGAAAGCTATCTAAACTTGGCACTATACTATAGACAATCCTCTCTAGTCAAAGAAAAATCACACCATATCGTATGAATAGTATTAAGGAAACTCGAATCGCCGTTATCGGACTAGGCTACGTAGGACTACCACTAGCCCGACTCTTCTCCACTAAATATACAACCATCGGTTTTGATCTCAACGCCAAGCGCGTCGAGGCACTGATGGCGGGACACGATGCCACACTAGAGGTCTCTGACGAACTCCTCCAGTCTGCCTTGGACAACGGATTTCGCTGCACCTCAGACATTGAGGAGATACGCTCTTGCAACTTCTACGTCGTAGCTGTGCCGACGCCCATAGATGAGAACCACAACCCGGACTTGACACCCCTTATTGGTGCCAGCACAACCATCGGCAAGGTCATCTCCAAGGGCGACGTCGTGGTCTACGAGAGTACCGTCTATCCAGGCGTCACGGAGGACGAATGTATCCCAGTCGTCGAGCAAGTGTCGGGACTTAAGCTCAACGTAGACTTCTACGCAGGTTATAGCCCTGAGCGCATCAACCCAGGCGACAAGCAGCATACCGTAGAGCATATCAAGAAGGTCACCTCAGGCTCCACACCTGAGGTGGGGGAGTATGTCAACGCGGTCTACAGCTCCGTCATCACCGCTGGCACCCACCTAGCATCTAGCATCAAGGTGGCTGAGGCGGCGAAGGTTATTGAAAACTCACAGAGAGATATCAACATAGCTTTTGTCAATGAGTTGGCGAAGATCTTCGATCGTATGGGTATCGACACGCTAGAAGTGCTAGAAGCTGCTGGCACGAAGTGGAACTTCTTGCCTTTCCGCCCAGGTCTCGTCGGCGGACACTGCATCGGTGTCGATCCTTACTACTTAGCTCAGTGTGCGCAGCGGTATGGCTACAATCCAGAGATCATCCTCGCTGGTCGGCGTATGAACGACGGCATGGGTGCTTATGTCGCTGAGCAGGTGGTCAAACTGATGCTCAAGCGGGGTATACAGGTGCTGAACTCTAACGTGCTGGTGCTAGGCTTTACCTTCAAGGAGAATTGCCCCGATGTGCGCAACACGAAGGTGATCGACATCGTCAAGACGCTCTGCGAGTACAATGTCAACGTCACCATCCACGACCCCTGGGCCAATCCTGAGATCGCACAGCGTGAGTATGGTGTGGAGATACATAACGAACTCCCCACGGCTCGCTACGATGCGGTCGTCCTAGCCGTTTCCCACAGAGAGTTCGAGGGCCTCGACCTCGACAAACTCAAGGCTGACAACGCCGTCGTCTACGACGTCAAGTC
>CAMCJO010000230.1 GCA_945875135.1 uncultured Porphyromonas sp. | reverse complement strand
TTGGAACTAAAAAGTTCCTGCCTTGGAACTAAAAAGTTCCAAGAGGGGAACAAGTTTTGGAACTCGTATGTGACATGAGGCCAGCGTGATACAATCGTTGCATTGATCCGCTCGAAGCGGCCTTAACCTCTGCTGTAGGTTACGACGTAAGCTGTAGAGGCCTTTGCAATAAAGAGTTTAGACTGCAAAAAAGAGAAGGCTCAACCGCTACTTTAACGATTGAGCCTTCTCTCTCCCGATGACTTCACAGGCTTTTATCAGTTCGCTTTGTGGCGCAGACGGCGCAAGACTGGGGCAAACGCCTTGTCCAGCTGCTCGCGCCAGACGATATACCCGGTGAGTGCCACTAAGACCACGGTGCTGAGTAGCAGACGCATCCACATCGCAGGCATTGCGCTATAGATCCACAAGACGAGCCCCACAGCGATGGCACCTACGACGAAGTAACCAGCCGTCGCTCCCAGTTGGTACGGTACGGGGTAGTACTTGCGGCCGAGGAAGTAGGAGACGAGGACCAGTAGGAGGTTGCTCACGACCGAGGCATAGGCGCACGCCATAAAGCCCCAGTGCGGTGCGCCCCACACGATGATCGCCACCGTGAGCAGACAGCCAGCTGTGGAGATGATGCCACCCCAGTAGGTGCGGTCGGTCAACTTGTACCAGAGCGATAGATTGTAGTAGATGCCGAAGAGCACCTCCCCGAGCATCACGTAGGGCACGACCCGTAGCCCGTCGTAGTAGGCGGGACTGATCAGCACCTTGAGCAGGTCGAGGTAGCACATCACAGCGACGTAGATAAAGATCGCCGAGAGCAGGTAGTAGTGCATCGCTTTCGCATAGGTGATGCGTCGCTCGCGCTCTGCTGCTACCTCTTCGTCGGCCGTGAGTTCGCCCTCCTTGCCTCGCTGGAAGATAAAGGGCTCGTAAGCAAAGCGGAAGGCTTGCGTAAACATGACGATGACAACTGCTATCTTGTACCCCGCACTGTAGATGCCAAGCTGTGTATTGGCAAAGGTTTGATCCTCAAAGAGCAAGGGGAAGATGATCTTGTCCGCCATCTTGTTGAAGTTGCCCGCTATGCCGAGCAAGACCATCGGCAGCGAGTAGTGAAGCATGCGGCGAAGTAGCCCCCAGTCGAAGCGTCCTCCGCCACGCGCCTGCTTCATAATAGGGATCAAGACCAGTAGGAGGATGATATTGGCGATCATGTTCGAGAGGAAGATATACTCGACACCTAGCCCTGGTTCGTACCACCAGTCGACCGCTCCGGGAGCCACCCTCTGGAGCCAAGGGCAGACCAGTAGGAAGAAGAGGTTGAGCGCCACCGTCAGGAGTACGTAGCCTATCTTGATCAAACCGTATCTCAGGGCTTGATTGGTATAGCGCAGATAGGCAAAGGGGATACTGGTGAAGGCATCGATCGCCACGATCACGATCAGCATCGCCACGGGGCGCAGCATGTCGGCATAGCCGAGAGCTGCTCCGATCGGCTTGACAAAGAGCAAGCCCAAGATGAGGAAGAGGAGCGAACTGGTGCCTAGCGTACGCAAACTATTGGCATACACCTTGCGCCCGTCACCCTCACGGCTAAAGCGGAAGAAGCCCGTCTCCATCCCATACGTTAGGAGGATCAGGAGCAGGGCCACCCACGCATACAGATTGGTCACGATACCATAGTCGGCAGGCGAGGGCAGCTGATACACATAGAGGGGGAAGAGCGCCCAGCCGAGGAAACGACTAAGCATGGTCGTCGCTCCGTAGATGACGGTATCCTTAAAGAGACTTTTGATGCGGCTACTCATAGTTCTGTCAACGGCGTTTCGTGCAAAGCATTATACTTCGTATAGATCTCCCTCTTGGGTTGCACAGCTATTGGGAAAGACCTCTTGTGCCTCACTAAGCAACTTCGATAGGTCGTCATAGCGACCTGAGTAGTGCCCTAAGAGCAGTTGACCCACTTCAGCCGCCTGTGCTACCTCAGCGGCCTGTCGTGCTGTCGAGTGTCCGTAAGCCTCCGCACGGTCACGAAACTCATCGCTGTAAGTGCTCTCGTGGTAGAGGAGGTCCACGCCTCGTATCTGCTCTACCAGATGCCACGCTGGGAGCGTGTCTGAGAGATAAGCGTAGGCGCGGGGCGGGCGCCCTGGCTTCGTCAGCTCACGATTGGGGATGATGCGCCCGCCACCTTGAGGTACGTAGTCTAGCCCCATTTGCAAGGCATGCATAGCGGTGTGGGGGATTTGATAAAAGTCGGTAGCCACAGGGTCGATCCGCCTCGGCATACAGTGCTCACGACAGAGGAAGCCGATGGCGCTCGTGCGGTGCCGTAGTGGCAACGTGTCGACCGTGATCCACTCGTCGGAGTAGATGGACGGGCTGACCTCGTCGCTCGGAGCGATGGTCACAGAGAGTTCGTAGCTACTCTTCTCGATGTGATGCTCCTCGATGTAGCGTATGTACTCGGCCACCTCGGCTGTCGTCACGATGGTGAGCGGCTTCGTGCGCCCTACGTGTGCCATCGAGGTGAGTAGCCCTGGTAGTCCGAAGCAATGATCCCCATGAGCGTGCGAGATAAAGAGTGCCTCCAGCTGCGTGATCTTATAGCCCGCCAGGATGAGCGAGTGCTGCGCCCCTTCGCCAGCATCTATCAGGTAGTGATGCCCTGCGACGGTCAGTACTTGCGCTGAGGGGAGGTGATGTCGTGTGGGACGAGCAGAGCCACAGCCGAGGATCTTGACTTGCATCTCAAGCTTAGTGCAAAAAAACGGATCTACACTGTTACGACTGTTCCTCTTCCTCTGGGGTGTAGCGGTAGAAGCCCACGCCAACCTTACGACCGAGCTGTCCGGCGCGTACCTTACGGCGTAGCAACGGATGCGGGCGATACTTGCTGTCCATAAACTCCGCAAAGAGTCCCTCTAAGATCTCCAGACAAGTGTCCAGACCGATCCAGTCTGCCAGCTCTAGGGGACCCATCGGGTGACTAGCACCGATGCGCATCGCACGGTCTATGTCTTCGATAGAGCCGATACCTTGAGCCAGCTCAGTGATCGCCTCGTTGATCATCGGGATGAGCATACGATTGACGATGTAGCCAGGCGAGTCCTCGACGTAGACTGTCTCTTTGCCCATCGCATCGCACAGCTCTTGGATCTGCTCGAGCGTCTCTTGCGAAGTGTGCTGTGACGAGACGATCTCGACCAGGTCGATGAGTGGCACGGGATTGAAAAAGTGCATCCCCGCCACCAGCGACGGACGCTGTGTAGCATTGCCTAGCTCCGTGATGCTGATTGACGAAGTGATCGAAGCGATGATCGTCCCCTCGCTGAGGACTGCATCGAGGTCGCGGTAAAGGTCTTTGTGCTCCTCTAGGGTGCCACTGGTCGCCTCTATGACGAGGTTGGCCGAGACAATGTCGGCATTGTCCACAGTCACCTTGATGCGGCTGAGCAACTCCTGCTGCTGCTCTTTGCTCCAGTCGAAGAGTTCGCCACACTCCGCCAGTGACTGCTCGAGAAGTGGGATAGCCCGCTTCTGACGCTCCAAAGATCGTGCCTGTATGACGGTAGGTATATGGTGCATGGCCAGGCAGATGGCTATGCTACGCCCCATGGAGCCAGCACCAATGACGGCTACCTTCTTGTCGTAGCCGACCGCTGCGGTCTCGCGCTGAGTAGAAGTATCGTTTGTCATTTCTTTATAGTCTCTTTTGCAGGATCAAAGGTACGAAAAAGAGATTAGAGGGGGGAGAGAGGTTAGAAGTTAGAGATTAGAGGTTAGAAGTTAGATCCTAGTAGCACTAGTGCCACTAGGAACACTAGTGCCACTAGAAACACTAGTGC
>CAMCJO010000229.1 GCA_945875135.1 uncultured Porphyromonas sp. | reverse complement strand
AAGCAACGGTGCGACCGCTAGCAAACGCAGCAGCCGCACCGTGTGGTGAGTCTCTCACGAAAGAGAGATCCGTATTAGTAGCTCAGCCACTAGTGTAGCCGTACTAGAGGTTTACTCCTTGACGATCGGCATGATGCGATCTATCTCAAAGCCGTCAGCCAGCGTAGCACCCTTGGTCACCTGGCGGGTGTTGACGTTGTACTGGTAGATGGTCGTGGGAGCGCCCTCTACATTGGCACCGATGCTGACCAAGTCGCCATTGCGTACGACCAACTGACCGAAGTTGCCATTGCTGAATGGGATATCCTTGATATGCTCGACCTGCTGCGTCTTCATGTTGCAGCGTAGCCAGTAGTAGATGTAGCGGTTGGTCTTGCTGCTCCAGTCGGTATTACCCTTCTCCTTGAAGTCGGGGTCCTGCATATAGAGGAGCACCTCGTCATCATTGAGCGGGAAGACCGTGATGATCTTACCACGAGGCTGTGCATAGCCATCGAAGCTCTTGTCCGTCTCCATAGCGCCAGCGTTGACACGGAAGAGGAAGCTGCGCTGCTTCGTACTGCTCTTCTTCTTAGCGTTCTCGGGAATATTGCAGGTAGCTGCAGCGAAGTAGAAGTTGCCCTTAGAGTCGAAGAAAGTCTTCTGGCAGCGGGTCTCACCAAAAGAGGTAGAGCTCAGGTGCTCACAGCGTGGATCCTTGTCGATCTTCTTGACCTCCATAGTACTCGCATCGATGAAAGCGATGTAGATCTCATTACGCTTGGGAGGCTGCGCCATCTTATCCTTCTTGGACTGCACCATATAGACGTGTGGGAAGATGAGCATATTGTCAGCCTTGCGGTAGCCAAGTAGACCGCTGGAGTTAAAGACCTCGTCCTCAGCAGGCTTAGGCAGGTTCAGCTTGCCCTCAGCCACGATAGCCATCTTGTTGACATCGACCTTGACCCAAGACATCTCCTGCTTGTCACCTGCGGAGCTGACCATGACGAGTGTATTGTCGTCTAGCCAAGCGTGTGAGAAGCGACGATCCAGGATCTGTTTCATAGGAATCTCCTTGATCGTCTCGACGCCTGTGTTTGACACGCGGAACTTGCCGAAGCGACCATCGCGAGATATATTGTAGTAGTAGCCCTTGTGATATACCACATTCGGTGTCAAAGATTCAGGAGTCTCTACTCCCTCGCCCTTGATACTCAGGACACCCTTGGTAAGGTCAGCGACACGTGCGACGATGTGTGCATCCTTGTTGGAGGTTGACTGACCAGTGGCTCCACCCAAAGGAATCCATAGGTCATAGCCCACGGTTATCTCCTTCTGAGGATTGGGCGTATCTGTGTCACACGACGTGAGTGAGAGTGTGACGAGAGCGACCACAAGGGCCGCCAGTAAGCGATAAGCTTTAGTCATAGTAATCTAAGTTTTGATGATTGATATAAGTGTTCGTATGTCTTCTAGTTGAGAAATATGCGGAGCTTGCAGTAGAAGGCGCGTCCAGGCTTCTGTAACATATAGTTGTCGTAGAGCGGACGGTCTAGTAGATTGCTGCTCTGCAGAGATATGGAGTAGCGGTCATGAGCGAAGCTCCAGGTGACCCCAGCCGAGAGGTCGTAGCTGGTCGGGATGACCGCCTTGGTATTCTTGCGACCGAAGGCTGCCCACGTGAGGTAAAACCAGTGGATGTAGCCTAGCCCTGCATTAAAGTGTATGGCACTCGCCTGGATGCCAAACGGCTTGTGCCAGTTAGCCCCTAGGAGTAGATTGCCATAGAGGAAGGGATTGTTCGGGATCCGATAGCCATAGGTCGGGTTCGGCTTACCATAGATGTTGATGCGCGTGCGGTCCCGCTCATCGGTGTAAGTGCCGTTGAGCGTGAGGTCCAGGAGGTTGGCGTAGTTGTACTTGACCTCCATCTCGCCACCGAGGACGAGCGAAGAGCCGACATTATCGTACTGGCTCTCGACATCTCCCATCACCACACGGTGGATGTAGTTAGAGACGTCTCGGTAGAAGGCGGTCGCCTCGTAGTTGAGGAAGTGCAGGTCGCCCCACTGCGCCTGACCATAGAGCGTTAAGTTTAGATTGTAAGCTTGCTCGGGATGAAGCTTGAAGTTGGGGTAGATGTTGGCTCCATTACCCATCAATTCGCGAGCTGTCGGCAGGCGGGTGGCACGCTCGAAAGAGGCTTTGACAGCTAGCTCGTCAGCGATCGTATAGCGTAGCCCTAGCCCGTAGCCCACTTGGTTTTTCGTCTGCTGCGTAGGCACATCTTTGACACCCGTCAGCCAATACATATCAGCCTGCTCGATAGCGACGTGGTAGAGGTAGTCCTTGGCAAAGATCATCCCACGCAGACGACCATTGAGGAGGGTCGTCCCGTACGAGAGTCCGAAGATGTGCTGCGCCATGCGGTCTCGTGACGACTCAAAGTTGGGATCGTACGTGTCGTACCGCTCATTCGCTATGGAGCTCATCTGATAGTTAAGGTTGAGATGCCCTCCCTTGGGGAGCGTATAGGCGAAGTTGGCACGAGCCGTCCAGGTCGGGCGCACCGTGTGGCGTATCATACGTGTGCGACGCATCAGCTCGCTATAATGTGTCTCTACGAAGGTGCCATCCCAGCTATACTTGCGGTAGGCGGTATCCGTGATCATGATATGGTTACGAGCAAAGGAAGCGTCTATCGTAGCGGAGAGCCCAGGGGTAAAGAGATTGCGCTTGGCATAGTGTGCCGAGAAGCTCAAGTCGTCACGATCACGCATCGCCTCGCCGATGACTAGCGTCTGGCGAAAGCCAGTCTGTATCTCGCTCGCGCTCTTTGTATAGCCTACACCGAGCAGGGCGGCATCGGCCCAAGGCTTCTTAGTCACCCCTAGCTGTAGCCGTCCTAAGAGCGACTGGTAGCCATCGTGAAAGCGTCTGAAGTCTCGCAGCTCATACTCTTGCGTCTCGCCGTTCCACACCTCCATGCCACGCATGATGTAGTCATTCTTAGAGTACTGATAGCGTAGCGTGGGGCGCACCGTAAAGCCACTACGCTGCTCTCTATACTGCCCCGTCAGATCTAAGGCATAGGTGTGAAAGGAGCCACCCCGTAGCGAACAGTCTAGATAGCTCTCCCCACGGCTGTTGGTCACGATGTTGACGGCTCCGCCCAGAGCGTCCATACCTAGCTCTGGCGGCACGACCCCTTTGTAGATCTCAACACGATCGATGAGGTTCACCGGCAGCGTAGCAAGCGAAGCCCCCTCGCCCATCGAGGAGAGCGGCACGCCATTGATAAAGTAGCGGACAGCATGCCCCGACATACCATTGATCGATAGCTCATTGCTCGATCCTACGCCACCAGACTCTCTGAGCCGTACACCCGAACTCTGAGCCACCAACTCATTGAGACTACCCATCGAAGCGATGAGCGGCTTGACATCCAGGCTAATCGCCGAGAGTGCCTGCTGCTGCATGATACGTCTATGCGTAGGCGCCACGACAATCACCTCGCCGAGGTTCTTGTAGTCTATCGTGTCGTGAGGCTGTGTGCGTGTCTTCTGCTGCGCTGTGAGCGGGAGCACACAGCTAGCCAGTAGCAGGAGTAGGTAAAAGTAGCTACGTCTCATCGGCTTACTGAGCTATAGAGTTAGACTGGTGCAGCTTCTCGCCCGTCTCCTCGTAGATCGCCTTTTTGTCCATAATAGAGAGACGACGATGGGTCATGAAGAAGTCGACCTTTCTCAAGATCATCTCCTGCACCTCCGGAAGCTCACCCAGACCACGCACCACGCTCTCGACCTGATAGCCGAGAGCCTCTAGCTTGGGTTGCCACTCTTGGAGCATATCCTCCTTAGCATGCTCACC
>CAMCJO010000228.1 GCA_945875135.1 uncultured Porphyromonas sp. | reverse complement strand
AGGCTTACTGCTTGTCAAAGGGAAGCGTAGCCACACCACCGTCTGCCATCTGTAGACGGACATAGTAGCGAGCTGCTGCCAGTGCCGACACATCAACCCTACTGCAAGCCTCACCACTCTGGACGAGGAGCCCGTCTGCGGTATAGATCCAGTAGTTCTGACATGGGAGTGATAGGTGCAGCTCAGTCGTAGCCACTGTCGGATAGACATAGACAGGGCGTAGAGGCTCGAGACTCTCCACAGCAGTGTCCTTTTGGGCTAGCAGACGCACCAGCTTAGACACACCACCTCTAGTCTGTAGGAGTAGTGCGACAGCACGGTCACGCTCTTGCTTCGTACTAAAGCCGACAGCTAGGTCACCACCCTCTGCGGGGAGCTTCATAGTAGAGAGCTTGAACTCCTCCATCAGCTTGCTCGGCTCCAGAGAGACTGTCACTTCCTTATTAGGATGCTCTACAGAGACCTGTATCGTCTGTGGCGGGCAAGGGACATTGGGCTTAAAGATGAAGTTGATCATCTCTGGGTTAGCCTGGACCACAGGCAGGTCTGTACGACCAAAGGTTACATCATCTACCATAAAGGTGAGCGAAGTGCTCGTACCACCCTTAGGGCTGAACATCGTAAAGGCAACGTAGAAGTTGTCATCAATCTGTATTCCCTCCACCTTAGAGAGATCCACACAGTAGTCATACCATTTCTCTGGCTCCATCTGTGGTACGAGGAGTAGCTTTGTGATATCTAGGAATTGGGGCTTGACACCTCCGGCACCATCAGGTGTTAGGAGGTAGACGCCAAACTGCTCCTTACCATCTTGCGTAGGCAGCTCATAGCGCAGGCGGAAGGTCAGATACATACTCTGAGCCTTAGCCTTAGAGAGTAGCGGAGAGATCAGCCACGCCTCCTGCTCGCGAGCGTCATCCTTGTCTAGAGAGTTGAAGAAACTGATCTGGGCGCAAGTCTCCTCGACTGCCTGAGTAGTCTTATTCTTCTGCTCCCAGCCCTTGAAGGGACGATCAGCAAGCGTCGCAAAGCTCTGCCACCCCTCGAGGTTAATGCCACGTGTGTGACGCTGAGCATCGAAATACTCCTCCAGGCTACCCTGCGCCTCCTTAGCATCCACGAGTATCATCGCCTGAGCAATCTGCTTGATGCTCTGACGCTCCTCAGGAGCAGACTGCGTGAGCAGAATCTGGGTTAGCGTAGTCTCGGCAGAGGAGCCGTTGACCACCTTAAAGCGTGTAGGACGATGCGTGCCGACCTTGTAGGCGCCACCCTCTAGCGTAGCCTTCGTCCAGTGACCGCCACCATCGATTGTGTAGTATAGCTCTAGAGCGTCCGTAGCGGGGAGGAGCTTCACATGGTCTATACCATTGACTAGTAGCTCATCGCTCTCCAGTCGGCCATCCTTACTGATAGAGACCTTGCCAGCCTCTACCCATGAGCCACTGAGGTAGTAGTACCCCTTGTCAAAGCGGTGATACCCCGTCCAGTTGTCGCCCTTAAAGCGGTTGTCTAGAGGCTTATCCTCTGCAAAAGTCTCCATCCACTCAGCCGTCTCAGCCTTAGCCTCGCCAACGATTTCTATCACGACTGGCTCCATGCAGGCAGTGGTCAGTGTTAGAGTCGCCTTGTAAGTACCAGCCTCTCGTGGAGCGAAGGTCACCTTTACCTTATTGTTAAGAACCTGCTTCTTGGTCGGTGAGTAGAAGAAGCTACTCGTACTACTCTTGAAGTAACCACTCTCAGAGGCGGTCTGTACCTTGACCTCTTCGATTACGCCCGTCACGTCAAACTCCAGTTCCATCTCATCCGTTTCTCCTACCGTACAAGCGAGAGGTTTATTGGGAGTCTTGTCTGAAAGCTTGACCATAGGAGGCGTAGCGGGGTCGATGATATAGCTGTTAATTCGGATTGTAGCCCAGCCATTTGTACCATCGTACTGAACCGAGTAGGGCTTCGTACCATAAGCGCCACTGATGTAAGCACCAGACTCACTCGCTTGGATAGCGTAGGCGACCTCCGTGACCTTATTGCCCGCAGGTAGTTCGCTAGGCGTCAGGGTAAAGGTTCCTGACGGCGTCGTTACATTAGGCTGTACCTTACCACTGCTCATAGACTGTACGAGCATCGTACCCTTGATCGGCTCTGTCGTCTTGCCCTCACGATAGATGGCGTGTGGCAATACGGAGACAAAGCGATCCTGTGCATGTAGCTGCGTCAAGCGTAGCAGAGAGCAGTCGTCCACCTTGACGAGACTACCGGCAGAGACCTCTACCCCAAATCGGAAGTAGCGAGCGCCCTCGGGGACGACCGTCCTAAAGCGAAGCTCATCCCATGTCTTGCGCCACTCGATGTATCTATCACTTGCGATAAAAGCGTCCTCAGGTGTCGCAATGGGCTTGCGCTCTGCGTCCAACCACTGGCAGGCTAGACGCACACCATGATTATCTGCAAAGGGCTCCTGCACCGAGTAGTGTATCATACCCTCGAGGACACTCCCTTGAGCCATAGAAAACTCCTTAGCATCAATGTCTATCTCCTGATAGAGCTGAGCAGTCTCAGTAGAGGATGTCTGATCTAGTCGGACAGCAAAACCTGTGCTGCTGTTGTAGCCCTTAGTTTCCTTCATCACATTCCCCTTGTAGCTCCAAGAGGTAGGACGCTCAGCCTCATCAAAGTTGTAGAAGAACTGATCTACCAGTAACTCTTGATCCTCCTTAGGTTCTGGTTTCCCTGGAGGAGGTGTCACGCCACCGCCACCATTCGTTGCTGTACCTTGGAGCGGTATCTGTAGGATAGTCCCCGAGGCATTCACCTCGATAGAGGCCGTGCGGACCCCCTCAGCTGTAGGGGTAAAGGTCACGGAGATACCACCTCCGTGATTGTCAAAGGTGCTTCCTGTCTTGATAGCAAAGTCCCCCTTGTGCGTACCTGTCAGGGTGACTGTAGGCGTCTCTATCGCATTCTGTACAGTGATGCTGGTCGCTTTTTCTACCGAGGTCTTCCCGACAGCTACAGAGCCGAAGTCTAGGCTCTCAGGCTTGGCGGATACTTTGATCCTAGCACTAGCACCTGTGGCTGAGGCCTTGAGCGGTATGTCAACCTTTGTCTTGCCAGCCACCACGGTGACGAATGCGGTAATATCGGGGTTGCCATTCTTAGGCACGAATGTGACGCTCAGCTTACCACCCGTGGCGGTGAGCCCACCAGAGAGTGGCTTCAAGAGAAAGTCCTCTTTGTTAATCCCCGTAAGCGTAGCCTTAGGTGTCCCCGTGAAGTTCTGGATGAAAATCTCTATCTCTTTGGTAGCTCCGACCTCGCCAACAGCCACCTCAGAGAAGGTCAGCCCCTCTGCGGGATTGTAGCTGATAGCCACTTCTGTCGAGGGAGCCTTTAGCTCGATGTTCTTCAAGTTGTAACCAGCGAAGTTGCCCTGTGAGCCTTCATTGACAAAGGCTATGAAGCCCACGCCCGTTAGCCCCGTAGGAATTGACACCGAAGTCGGTGTGAAGTCCTGCTTAGCATACTGATGCTCATAGAGCGTCTGAAGGGTCTCACCACTCTTGTTGATGAGCAGGATGCGAAAAGGCGAGTTCCCCTTCACCAGAGCCACCTTTAGGTCGAAGGTCAAGCTCTTACCTCCGATAGCATCCAGGGCTAGCGGACAGGTAATCAGGTAACTGCAGTAAGGCGCTTTGACCGAAATGCTTGATGCCGAGCAGGCTAGCCACTGGTCACTATATATCCCCGCCCACCTTACGGCACTATTGCTATATAGCGAGTGCCAGGTCGTCTCTAGTGCAGCCTTGTAACCACTCTGCAGGGAGAGAGCCGACTGCGGACTATCCTCCGTGAGGACTGAAAAGTCGATACCCTCTGGAGGTGTA
>CAMCJO010000227.1 GCA_945875135.1 uncultured Porphyromonas sp. | reverse complement strand
TAAATGAGCAGTGCTCCGTGTAGCAGCATACTCCCGATGAAGAGTGCCACGAGCCAACCTTTGCCTGGCAACCGACTAATGGTGCGAGAGATCAGGTAGCCCGCTAGGTAGTAAGGGAGGTACTGCACCCACCAGAGCAGGCAGATCTGCTGGATGCCATACGAGCGGTAGTAAAGGTCTACAGCAAGCGCTACGAGATAGCTCCCGAGCGTCAAGATCAATAGTCCTCGATTGCCTCCATAGGTGGGACTATTGCTACGCTCGATCCGCTCACAGAGCCAGCGCAGCATAGGGGTGACCACGTATAGTCCCGCTAGCATCACAAGGTACCACAAGTGATACCACTGGAAGGCGAGCCACGCCTGCTCCTTCGCACAGTGCCAGAAGTAGTAACCCACAGACCAGACGACGAGTGGTAAGAGTATCTTGCGCCCCACACTGCGCTTGTAGAAGTGTGCCAAGCTCCCGATCTGCCGCATAGGCGACAGCATGAAGGCTCCGCTCAGCATCACAAAGAGCGGCACGGCCCCCACCGAGAGGACATACCACGGGGCAGCCTGCCAACGCTCTGACAGCGAAGACGCTTCGATAAAGTAGCCCCCAGCCGTGTGAATGCCGATCACCATCACGACCGAGAGAAGCCGTAAGAGGTCAAGCCCCTGGTGGCGTAGCGTCTGCTCTGACATCCCGAGTAGCCTTAGTTGCGTAGCGCAAGCAGCATCCGCAGGAATGTATCGAAGAGCACCATCTTCGTCAGCACATTGCCACGTATCTCTCGCATCGCCTCCTCGAGGAGCCGATAGCAGCCACCCATAGCCTTGTTGTTGACTCGTAGCTCACCCACACGCACCTCGCCACGGAGCGTACGATGCCACTGCCGCCCCACCAGTTGCATCAGTAGTTTGAGAAAGGCTACCGCACCCTCGCGCCCCGTCTTGTCCACCTCCTCGCTGAGTAACTTCAAGCGCAAGATGTCGGCTCGTAAGGTCGCATCGTACCACTGCTGCGCCAGTTCTTGTAGTTTGTCTTGCGAAGCAGAGCTATCGAGTAGCCGTAGCGCGTCGCTCAGATTACCGTCCACTAGGGGGATCATCGCCTCAAGGGCGTCAGTCGCCAGCTCAGGGTGTAGAGCTGTCAAGGCCTCTCTTATCTCCTCCTCCGTCATCGGGGGCAACTCGAAGCGCTGCACACGGCTCAGGATCGTGTCTAGAAGACGATCCGAATGGGCCGACACCAGGATAAAGAGCGTCTCAGCGGGAGGCTCTTCGAGCGACTTAAGGAGTTTGTTGGCCGCTGCATCGTTCATGCGCTCAGGCTGGTAGATGATGATCGTGCGCCAGCCCCCCTCGGTGGTCGTGACTGAGAGACGTGACAGGAGACTATTGATCTCATTTACGTAAATAACTGGCTGACTATTGCCCGCCTCCAGTGCTTCGAGCCAGTCCTGATCGGTAATGTAGGGCGACCACTCGAGGAAGGTACGCCACTCGTCGAAGTATCGCTCCGTAGGGGTCTCGTCCTGTGCCGCTTTGACCACGGGATAGACGAAGATGACGTCAGGGTGCGCACTAGCTGCGACCTTCTTGCAGGAGGCGCACTCGCCACAAGAGTCCTCGTCCGTAGGAGACTGACACTGTATGTACTGCGCCCAGGCCCACGCTAGGTGAAGCCCTGGGTAGCCCTCCTGTATCTCCAGTAGCACAGCGTGGGGCATCTGACCCGATCGAGTCAGGTGGACGAACTGCTGCTTGAGGGCTCGGTATCCATATATATCAGCAAACTGCATGACTGCGCTTTCTTCTCTAGTTTGGTAAAAGGGTTAACGAACAGTACTTCATCACACGCCTCAGCTCACGAAATGACCACACGCTGACCACTGAACTGGGCAAACGCTTTGCGGATCTCTTGCCACGTGGATAGCTCCTGGAGGAGTGGCTGGTAGGTTGCGTAGTCTGCCTCTGGGTGCTCCTGCTGTAGCGTCTGTATCTGCTTCGAGATCTGCTGACAGTGCTCCTCAGCGTACGCTAGTTTGTAGGTGTATAGCACCTTAAAGGTCATCTCACGCACCCACTCATCGGGTACTTCCTCGTCATCATCATCGTCATTTGGCATCTGTAGCTCCTCGCGAGCCTTGCGAGAGAGCCTGTATGGGGTAGCGTAGAGGTCCACAGCCAGTGCTGCCACCTGCGGGACCTCAGAGTTGCAAAGGAAGGAGCCACAGCGATGCTTTGAGTCGCCATCTTCTGAGTCGCTCAGCTCCTCCAGCATCATCTTGTTGCTATCGTTGAGAATGCGCTTGACGAGCGGATGCTCGATGACTATATCATCCTGCTTGAGCTCCTGATAGACAAAGTTAGCCACAGCGACCTGTATCACCATAGGCTCAGCCCCCTCACCAGCCTCCTCATCCTGCACAGAGATCTTTAGCTTTCGCTCTCCGTAGCGCACTACTAGGCGGATTAGATCCAGCTCCTCATTGCTCATCGGCGCATCTAGAGGCGAGACCTCTTGCGGGGTCTCCTCGGGAGCGTCCTCTTCGGGTGTCTCTGCCGCTGGAGGAGCATACTGATAGACCCGCCCACGGCTAAAGCGCTCCCGCTTGATCTGCTGCAAGAGTAGATCCTCCGCCACGCCATACATCTGAGACATCTGCTGTATGTAAACGACCCGCTCGAGACTGTCGGGGATCGTGGCAATGCTCTGCAAGATATCTCGCATCAGCTGCGTCTTGATCTGCGGATCACTGGCCATCTGCTGAGCGTAGAGCTGCGACTTGAAGGTCAGGAAGTCCTGCGCATGGGCCGCAAAGTACTCCTCCACCTCTGTGCGACTACGCTTAGAGACAAACTCATCGGGGTCCTCTCCATCGGGTAGTACCAAGAGCTTGATCTGCATCCCCTCAGCGAGGAGCATATCGATCGAGCGCAGTGCCGCCTTGACACCCGCCTCGTCACCGTCGAAGAGCACCAGCACATTGCGCGAGAAGCGTCGCAAGAGCTGTATCTGATTCTCCGTGAGTGCCGTACCAGAGGTCGCCACCACATTCTCTATCCCCACCTGGTGCATAGCGATCACATCGAGATAACCCTCGACGATGATGCTTTGATCCAGCTTTGCTATGGCACGCTTCGCCTGATAGAGTCCGTATAGCTCACGACTCTTGTCGTAGATGATGCTCTCGGGCGAATTGATATACTTGGCGATCTTGTCCGCCTTGCGCATCGTACGCCCACCGAAGCCGACGACCCGCCCCCCGACATTATATATAGGGAAGATAACCCGCTCATGATAGCGGTCAGCACTCGGGCGCCCTTCGCTCGGAGCGTATAGCAGGCCCGTCGCCACGAAGCTCTCTATGTCGTAGCCATGCGCCTCGACATACTTAGCTAGAGCACGGCGATCACCGGGCGAGTAGCCCAGTCCAAAGGTCTGTATCGCCTCCGAGCGGACGCCACGCTGCGTGAAGTAAGGCAGGGCTATGTCCAGTCCCTCCTCACTGCTAAGGAGTTGCTCCGTAAAGAACTTCGCTGCCACCTCGTTGGCGAGGTAAAGCGCCTCACGCTCACTCTGACGCTGCTGCTCCTCCTCGGTCATCTCCCGCTCAGGCACGGGGATGTTGTACTTCTGAGCGAGGTAGCGGAGCGCCTCGACGAAGGAGCAGTTCTGTATCTTCATGATGAAAGATACAGGCGTACCGCCCGCGCCACAGGCGAAGCACTTGCAGATATTCTTGGACGGAGTGACGATAAAGGAGGGGTGACGATCCTTGTGAAATGGGCACAGCCCCACAAAGCCCGACCCCTTGCGCCGTAGATGCACGAAGTCCTGCACCACATCATCAATGCGTGCCGTATCTATGATCAGCTGTTTGGTCTGCTCGTCAATCATCC
>CAMCJO010000226.1 GCA_945875135.1 uncultured Porphyromonas sp. | reverse complement strand
TCTTTTTCTAAGAGAGAACCATATTCTATAGCCTAGAGAATAGTTCAGGTAACTCATTGCACTCAGAGAAAGGGTTGAAACGATATCCACGTGGAGGTCAGCTTTCTGAGGGGCAAAAGCGTATCGGAGCGTACGAGGAGTTATCTACAATGTCCTGACCTTGTACCCCTCCCCAGCACTACGGGATGAGCAATCAGCCACAGAATAAGCGAAATTCTAGAGCCGTCACGCTTCAGAGATTGCGCTATCTATTGAGAAAAGCGTATATTTGCGCTGTGAAATGGTTTGTCCTCTCTTGATTTATACTCTCTAGAGGTCTTCAAACCATTATCTAATTAGCGTAATCAACACAACAAAACTTATAGGCGATATTATGAGAAAACTAATGACCGTCCTTCTGCTGATAGCAGCAGTTGTCGTAGGCTATCTAGCAGTCATGAGCATCCTAACACCAGAGCGATTCTCCAAGACACGCATTGCTCGTGAAGCACCCATCCAGGTACGTCTGAAAGAGGTGGCACACGTAGAGAAAGCCTTTCATGATGTCTACAACCGCTATGCTCCCGTAGATGAGCTTCGTCAGTTCCTTACTGATGGTAAGGTCTTTTACGTTCGCTCTGAGGGTGACTACACCGATGCTATGCGTGAGGCTGGCATGAATGAGCGTCAGGCCGCTGCTAAGGGACTTATCACACGTGATACTGTATGGGTTAGCGCACGAGACTCTCTGCTCAAGGGTGGTATGACCCCTGAGGAGTTTTTACAGGTACCTGGCTTCCCCCAGTCAGTCATAGAGATTGACACAGCATCTATCGCTCAGGAGATCGGTGCGGATGTCGTGATGGTACCCGTATTCCGTACAGCTGTACCTCTCTCTGTCTACCTAGCTGATCAGGATCATAAGCTCCTCAACACAGCTATCAGGGATGCAAAGGCTCGCTATCAAGGCACTGGCTATCCTGGACTCGCTCTAGGATCTCTCAAGGAGGTCAAGAACACGGGCAACTGGGAGTAGTCTTAAGACTCCCCCCCTCTACAACCTCATCTGTAGTAGGGATACTGCTCTACTGATTCAGACAATAAGCTTCGAGTATCTTCTGCTGATCCTTACGCTCTCGACAAAAGAGGTAAACCTCTCGAGAGATAGTTATAGAGATTGGAGCTTGAAGTTTATCGTCTGAATCTTGTATACTTATTACTATGCAGCAACCACCAGCACTTCCTAAAGACACACAGACATCTGCCGTCTCATCGCTCACCTTGCGACTGACTGCAGATGGCTTTGTCTATCTACATGATCTCTCATGCGAAGAGTCGGAGGCAGCTGCACAGGAAAGCTACCACACTAAGAGTCAGAGCCAGTTTGTACCAGTAGACTGGTCTCGTGTCTCGGCTCTGTGGGGAGACATTATCGCACAGCACCCTATCCTCAGTGATCCTGAGGGAGCGGTCCGCGTACTCTACCCCGCCTCTCACTATGTGGTCATACCGAGCGGCATGAGTGGAGAGCAGGATGTACACTGGTGGCGACTGACGGCTCCTATCTTTGCCGACGAGGAGCAGTACTATAGCGACTCGTATGCTCTGGGCGACGGCAAGCCTAGCTTGGCTGTAGGCTTTAGTCATCTACTCAAGGGGTTCCTGCAGCGTAGCTTCGTGGCTTGCCAGTTTACCCCCACGATCCTTTCTTTCGCACAGCGGGTCTTGCGACAGTCGTCTCTTCAGACAGGACTCTCGCTAGGTGTCGAGCTGGTAGAGGGTGGCTGCGATCTGGTACTATGTCAGTCGGGGAACTTGCTTCGGGCTAATCATTACAGTTGGCCTCGCTACCGCACCTGGCAGCATCATCTCTATCAGGTCCTCTACTTCTTAAGTAAGGTATACCTAGATGGCTCTGTGGATCATGCGACTCCTGTATCCATCATACTATCCGACGGGACGGCTGGTGCCGATAGCTTGGTCGGTGAGTTGCTGCAGGCGCTCTACCGACAGTTCACGACTGCCGACTGGGACGTATCTGTCATGCCGACAGACTATTGGTACGCTTGATTAAGTTATTACCATGCGCATTATAGCTGGCAAATATGGTCGCCGTCGTCTCTCTCCGCCTAAAGGGCTGACACTCCGCCCCACGACAGACATTGCCAAGGAGGCTCTCTTCAATAGCCTCTCAGCTCAATATGACATAGAGGGTATGCGGGTGCTAGATCTCTTTGCGGGCATCGGGAGTATCTCTCTAGAGTTTGTCTCACGGGGAGCCGCCTCGGTGACATCAATCGAAAAGCATCCTAAGCATGCAGCCTTCATCCGGTCGGCCGCTGACACGCTAGACAAGGAGATCCTCTCGACCAAGCAGCTCCTAGTCCTCAACCGCTCGGTAGAGCAGTACTTACGTCAGTACGATGGGGAGCCTTACGACTTGATCTTTGCCGATCCGCCCTATAACTTGACGTGGATAAAGGATATACCTGACTTACTCTTTGCTAGTAAAGCGTGGTGCCCTAGCTCTATCTTCGTACTAGAGCACCCCGACACGGTGGACTTTGCTGAGTCCCCTCGCTTCGCTTGGCACAAGTCTTACAGCGCGGTACAGTTCACCTGCTTCGCCCCCACAGACGAATAGCTATGCAAATAGGCACCCTTGACTTAGGCTCTCGTCCGCTACTGCTCGCACCGATGGAGGATGTGAGCGATGCACCCTTTCGCCTGCTCTGTAAGCAGTTTGGTGCTAGCCTCGTCTACACCGAGTTCATCAGTGCTGATGCGCTCGTGCGTTACGTGCCCAGTACGATGCGCAAGATGCGTATAGACCCAGCAGAGCGTCCCGTCGCCATACAGATCTACGGTCGTGATGTGGAGACGATGTGCGAGGCGGCTCGTATCGCCTGCCAACTGGAGCCTGATCTACTCGACCTCAACTTTGGTTGCCCCGTCAAGCGGGTCGCAGGCAAGGGGGCGGGCAGTGGTATGCTCCGTAATCCCGAGCTACTCCTCGAAATCACCGCTGCAGTGGTTGCTGCGGCTAGTTGCCCCGTGACGGTCAAGACGCGTCTAGGATGGGACCACAACAGCCTCATCATCACCGAGCTGGCACCACGCCTACAAGCTTGTGGCATCGCAGCTCTGACCATCCATGGGCGTACGCGCAGCGATATGTACAAGGGGAGTGCAGACTGGACTTTGATCAGTGAGGTGCGCTCCAATCCTGAGATCCAGATCCCAATCATCGGCAATGGCGACATAACGACAGGCGAAGAGGTGCGGCACGCTTTTGACACCTATGGCGTGGATGGGGTGATGGTCGGACGAGCAGCTATCGGACAGCCATGGATCTTTGGCGAAATGCGCGCAGCCGTCGACCCGACCTTTACCGCTCCTCAGCTAACCCCTCTGCAACAGCTGGAGATCCTAAAAGAGATTGTCCATAAGAACATCGAGAAGCTGGACGAGCGCAGGGGCATCCTGCATAGTCGTCGCCACCTAGCCGCCACACCACTCTTTAAGGGCATCCCCAATTTCCGTGCGCTACGCATAGCGATGCTCCAAGCCCCTACCCTAGCCAACCTGGACGATGTACTAGCGCAGGTAGAGCCTCTGCTCCCCTCCAATTCTAACCTCTAACCTCTAATCTCTAACTACACTATGTGCAAACAACTCCGCATCTGGCTCTTTGTCATTCTCGGCACGCTCCTAGCGTCCACCACTCTCCTCGCCCAAGGCGTCATCACAATGACCACCTCCAAGGCCGTCGGAGAGGAAATCGCACTGAGGATTGAAGCGAATGGCAACGTCACCATCGATGGAGCTCTAGAGGCTGGAGAAATGAACGAGGACGGTTTCAAGTCCTTCAGGATCAAAAGCCAAACAATCACCATCCGAGGCGATGTAACAGAGCTT
>CAMCJO010000225.1 GCA_945875135.1 uncultured Porphyromonas sp. | reverse complement strand
AGTTTCATTTCATTCTTCCGAAGTTTCATTTCATTCCTCCGAGGAATTTTTTCTTCTCCACGTGGGGATTTCGAAATCGCCACGTGGGGATCACTTTTCCCCGACACGGCGTCGTATCGATATGTTGCCGGCTCTAAATTATTGTAGCGAGCGAGGGGGCACTACCTGCGAATATGCAGGCGGCGCCCCCTCGGTTCATCGGCTAGAGATCTATCGAATCTTATCGCCTAGTAGTTATTGCAAAGTGCCTTAAAGCCCTCCTCAGTATAGTTGAGATAATCAGACTCTTCTTCGTTTTCGATGCAAAGGACTGGATTCGCATTCGAAGGAAAACGCTTCAGATCACCTTCAGGGATGCCTCCCCCTCCCATAGAATAGAACCACCTACTTCCAAACATATAGACATACATCGGATCGTAGTCTCTGTCAGCATAGGGTGTGGAGACATGGAGCATCACGCCATCACCTACATTGTCAGGCCTAAAATCATTAAAATGACCAGCAACGAAGAAGCCCGTCTTGGGGAGTATGATATCATGTCGCTCCGTCAGCGGGAGGAACTCAACTGCTCCAGCTGCTGGGACTTTCCACCCATAAGGTGAAGGATCAAAAGGAGTCTTCGCTGTCTCGATACGTGCTACCTGTCTAGCTCTCTCGTTACGTAGGAGGACATCTGGTCTTCCTTGCCACATTGCTGCTTTTATTGCAGTCGATCCTCCAAGAGTTGTTCCATGCTCATATATGAACCCGTACTCGGATTCGCGATGACACATCTTTGTAGGATTCTCAATAAGCATACGGAGCGGCCAAAAAGCCTTTCCTGCCGTAGCTCCTTTCAAAAGTGGCATATCTGTCAATGCGTTTTTTGGAACTAGCTGAGGGTCATAGTACACCTTTGATACTGAGGATTGGAAGTTCTGCTCTTTAGCTCTCTCCTCTAGATGATATGGTATGGGGATACCAAATACGTAGTATAGACCTGTCTTCCGAGCAGAAATTTCCTTGTCATACTTATCTCCTGCCGTTGTCTTTCCCTCGCCAGAAAGGATTTGTGCTCCTAGCGGTCTATTCATATATGGACGAGGCGATATTTGGCTACCACTTCTAGCTTCCCAAGGATAGCCTGCTAGCCCCTGCTCCTTGGAGCCTATAGCCCAAATCATCCAGTTCCAGAGGATCTTATTATCACTATTACGAACTGCTGCTATAACGGCTGTCCCTGGCTGTACTTCTCCAGAGCCCGTACCATAGGGCTTTACATCTACGAGTATATAGTTCTTGCCTCCTACAGATAGGCGAGCCTTTTCTACTCTGTTAAAGCCCGTCTCATAACCATCTTTGGTTAAGGTAGACCAAACCACGACTGGATGCCAATTATTATCTTCTGGATCTAGTCTATGTAACTTCCACCCTCCATCATGATCGAAGGTCCTCTTCATCCCATCTGACAGTCCATTGGGGTCACCTAGAGTTAGTCCTTCTCGCCAAGTGACGTTGTCATCTAGCTCTTCAGCAAACTGATCGTAATAGTCTGCCGCACGATTTATTTGTGAGCATGGGATGAGGATAGGCATCTGTCCTAGCTTCATAATATAGCTATTAGCCTCTGGCTGTGGCAGTGCTGAGAATAGGTTGATCTTAAAGGTCTTCTCTGGGAAGGGTTTCTTAGGGTCCGTAGAGGTGATCTTAAGGGTGGCTGTCGCTTGAATCACTGTCTTCCCATTGTACTTACTTCCTCCACCGATATAGTCGTAGGTCTGGAAGTCAATCTTATCTCCTTGCATCAAGATGCTTGACTCAACCTCACGTATCATCTTGTCATTACTCCAGTCATAGATGATGTGCTCTCCTGTTGGATTAGGGTCTCCAGCGATAACTCTAATATCGACTACTGTAAGCCTATAAGGCGCAGTCGCCTTGATGAAGAAGCGTTGATTCTGATTACTTAAAGCATACGATACCTCGTACCGTAGCATATTCTTTGTCAGAGCTGGGTCAGCAAAGGGGATGGCATCAAACTTCGTATATCGTGTCACAAAGTCGGTATAGGCTTCCGCACCCGACATAGTCACACGAAAGCGGGAGGTCTCTACAAGAGTAAAACGATCCTCTGGGATATCTTTTCCCCTTAGAGCTACTGTATAGATAGCATAGCCCTCCCCTTTATTGATGAGGACCTCATCCCAATCATAATTCTCAGAAAATTGTAGCGGTATACGCTCCAAGTCTGCTCCTGGAGTAAAGATTACTCGAAACTTGTAGGATACATCTTGCTTACATTCCCACGAAGTGATTGGCTTAGATGGATCCCATGAGCCATCTTCTTTTTGCTCATATACCTTGACATCTAGCATTACCTTATCCTGCTGGGTGATCTCAAGGGGCCACTTGATACGACCTGCCTTAACGAAGAGCTGCTCACGTGTGATCTTGCGCTCGGAGCCAGTAGCATTTTCCAACACACTGATAGTGCTAGTTTGATCTTTATCTATCTCAAAGGTCTGCCCTGCAGGCTCCGTGAAGTATGCCCACGTGCCTTGCGTTGTGGCTTCTGTCTCACTCTTAGCCCACTCGGAGCCGTCAGCCTTGACGATTTTATAGCCTTGAGGCCAGTTGGTGCGAATGACGAAACTTTGCTCTGCGGGGTTCTTACCAAAGGTAAACTTATCCTGACTAACCGTCAGGTAGTACTGCCCATCATAGACGATCTTGTCGATCTCAGCGTCATCCCATACGAGTATGTCCCAATTGATGTTGACAGGCTCAGTGGTGAGCGCTTCCTCGGGGGTGTCTGTACCATTCCCCTTGACCTTGGTGATGTTGAAGCGGTAGCGGTGGTTACGCAGCACATCTAGCTGCTTGGTAATCTCATCCTTTGGCGCGCCGTCCCGACGTGTGATGAAGTCGACACGATAGAAGGTCTCCTTGCCACCCTTGTAGGAACCACCGATGACGAGGCAAGTGCGTGCAGTCTTGTCCTTGCCCGCGTTGCTGATCTCGGGGATGTAGATGTTACGAATGTAACCATCGACCTCAGCATCTGCCTTGAAGACGAGCGGACTACCATCTGCCGCTGGGGTCATGCCTGCTGGCGTGTGAGGCAGTGGCTCACGCGTGGCACCGTCCATACGGAAGGTAGTTGCCTGCGTACCAGTCACGTACATAGACTGTGCGTAGCGGTAGACACGTACGGACTTGATCTTGAAGTCTGTGCCACCCTGAGCATTCTCATCGGCGGGCTTGGACTCGTCAAAGTTAACTCCTACGTCGATACGTGCTAAGGCACGGACGAGGTGGATGACGCCTTCGTTCTTGGTATTTGAACGACCATTATTGATCGCCTCACAGCTGTTGAACTTAGTGGTGCGGCTGACTGCCTGCTTGTCGCTCTCACCCCACATAGGGATGTAGTAGTTAGTGCCGGTGGTAGGCCAAGCGGCTGTGAAGGCTTTCTTCATCACGTCGTCCTCAAAGAGAACTTGCTTGGTCTTACCTACGAAGCTCTCTGCGTTAACGTTGTGATTGGCGATGCAGACGACGCGCATAGGCTTTGTCGTAGCCTTGAGACCACAGCGGATGCGTGTGATGCCGTCGGCACCCGTCTCGAAGCTCTTGACGGGAGCGATGTATTCGAGGGTCTCCTGAGACTCATCGGTGATGCCGTCGGTCTTGAAGACGAGCACCTGAACGCTATTGATCTGCTTCTCCTGGTCAGCGGAGAGCTGGCGCAGGGATGTCTCTAGTGCGGGTACCTGGAGGGCGAACTCGAGCTCGACATCCTCACCCTCGGTGATGCAGTCGCTCACGTTGCGGTCGGCGACGCACCCTGCGGTGAGCAGAGCGAGCAGCAAGCCGCTGATGAGATGAATGGTGTATTTAGTCAGACGTATCATATTAGTTATAGTGTTTTTTT
>CAMCJO010000224.1 GCA_945875135.1 uncultured Porphyromonas sp. | reverse complement strand
GTAGGTTGAAAAACAGTGCCACACAAACCTACGCCTCGCAACTACGCTACGAATGGCTCGGAGAGCAGGTCAAAGCTTCGCTACAAGCTTCTGTCAATGGCGAGCGCAGTGGCTTCTTCCCAGGAGCTCATGGCGTGCCAGACCTCAAGCGTGTGCTACCTGACAAGAGCCGATACAACATCGAGCTACCTTACAGCACGGTGCGTCAGATCTCTACACAGGGTAGCCTGCAGTGGCGAGTCTCTCCGCAGTGGCAGTTGGTCGGCGAGCTAGGCTGGCAGCAGAACTTGCGCCGTGAGCTTAGTGCCTTCCACACTCACTACGGGACGATGCAGCGACCCGTGCAGGACGCTGACTTGGAGTTTGAGTTTGACCTCAAGACTGTCTCAGCACGCTTGCAGGCAAACTACTACGCCCCGTGGGGTGGCAAGTGGACGCTAGCCACTGATGGTCAGTATCAGTGGCACAAGCGAAGAGGCTACGGCTTCCTCCTACCAGACTACCAGCGGGCGACGAGTGGCGTGAGCCTGACCTATCAGGGACGCATAGCCCAGGGGCTACACCTCACCAGTGGTCTGCGCTACGATCTAGGCTACATAGCGATGAGTCCCTACCACGACCCTTACCTAGCTGACTACCTCCAGGAGCGTGGCGAGTCCTCGGCAACCTTGGCGCAGTACTACTACAGCAGTCAGGAGGGCGAGCGCAGGTGGCACGACCTTTCGGGTAGTGTCGGCTTAGCTTGGCAGATCAATCGGCATTGGCTCTGGAAGGTTAATCTGGGCAGGAGCTTTCGCCTACCAGGCATCTACGAGCTTGCAGCAAATGGCATCCACCACGGCACCTTCCGCCATGAGGTGGGCGACCCTTCGCTAGGCAGCGAGCAGGGGTGGCTACTAGATAGCGAGGTAGGCTTTCATAATGACCTGTGGAGCTGTACGGTCTCTCCCTTTATAACCTACTTTACCAACTACATCTACCTACAGCCCTCGGGTGAGTGGTCCATACTGCCCCACTCGGGACAGATCTACCGCTACCAATCCACACGGGCGCTCTTCACAGGCGTCGAGCTGGAGGGCACTTGGCATCTGCATCCGCAGTGGGACTACCACCTGCAGGGTGACTACGTCTACACCTACAATGTGGCAGACCGCCTAGCTCTCCCCTACTCGCCACCAGCACGCTTGAGCCACGACTTGACTTGGCATCCTAAGCACTGGGCACTTTCGCTCAAGCATCGCATCATCGCTCCTCAGCATCGCATAGCGCGCAATGAGGCGCCTACACCTGGCACAGCGACGCTACTAGACCTAGCTGTGACCTACGACGGACAGCTCAGACAGAGCAACTACCGCATCTCTCTAGCTATCCAAAACATCTTGAACAGCCGCTACTATGACCACATGAGTTACTACAGGCGAGTCAATCTCCCTGAGGCTGGACGAAACCTATTGCTAACAATCAATCTATCATTCTAATCTTCAATACTATGATGAAAAAATCAATCTTCACATCAATCACGCTCCTCAGTTGTCTTGCTTTGGCGACAGCCTTCACAGGTTGCAAAGAGGAGCCCATAGACACCACCAAGCCAGTCATCGAGCTCATCGAGCCCGAAGACAATGACTCGCTCCGCATCGGAGACGAGCATGGCGTACACTTCGAGATGAAGCTCTCGGACAACGACCTCGTCAAGTCGTACAAGATCGACGTCCACAACAACTTCGACGGGCACTCGCACACCCGCGATCTACGTCACGGTGATGACCAGACGAAGCCCTTTAGCTTCAATAAGGAGTACACCGTCAACCAGCGCAACGCCTCTATCCATCACCACGACATCAAGATACCCGCCGATGCGACACCAGGTGAGTATCACCTCCTCGTCTACTGCGTGGATCGCTCGGGCAATGAGTCGATGGTAGCTCGCACCGTCATCCTCTCCAAGGATGCTCCTGGTGATCATCACCACGACCACGATCATGACCATGGTCACGATCATGACCACGATCATAACCACGAATAAGATCGGGCAAAAGAGATATCTCAATTCGTCCACATCTAGCGATAGACGATAAGACTCTCCACAGGGAGTACACATCCTCTAAGCCGATAGCAACGAATTGAAGAGACAATAATTTGTTTAGTGTATGTGATAGGAGGGGTGTTACCGTGAGGGTAGCGCCCCTCTCGCCTTTTTCACGGCTACCACAGCAAGGGATGGCGTAAAAATACAGCAGGCTAGCTCTTCATCTGAAAGAACTAGCCCCTGCAGGCGAGGTATAGCGGCATTACCCGAATAGTCCCTCTTAGACTCATTCGAATCCACTGCAAAGGTAGCGACACTGCCTGAGACAGCCAAATCTACAGTATAAAAAACAGGTTGGCGACAATAGTGTCCTAAACGTTTTGCAGGGTAAAGAGAAAAGGGTAGGTTTGTAATTGAAACAAAGCACAGCTAGTGAAAGCTGTCACAACCCACCCCTGGGGGCTAGCCCCCAGGGGTGGGTGCTTTAGTACGCTTCGTGTTGCACTTACTACTGGAAATTGCGCTGGTTTATGCAGCTCTGTTTAACCAAAACTAAGACCTAAAAGACCAGAGCCAGCTTCCTTATGAAAACTGGCTCTTCGTGCGAACAATCACAGATCAACTGTCGACTGCTCTTATGCCACAAAGGTAGTAACTATCTTTGAATCCGACAAGCTCTTCTTTGTGGAGTGTTGAGACGCTGGCTGATTATAGAGCGACGTTGAGTGCACGAGAGTTCAGTCGCAAGAGGCGCTTTTATTACCTTTGCACGCTTTATCAATGAACCTTGACGGGGTGGTCGCTGAAGCACCTTCGACCATGCTCAACGAGTGATGCCTAAAGAGCAGAAGGCTCAACCGCATCGCTGCGACTGAGCCTTCTCGTTGTTTTTGTTCTGCCGACTAGTAGGTCAGCAGTCTTAGCTATGATTACTTGCGCTTAGGAGCGTTCTTGAGGATTGCTACGAGGTGACGCCAGAACATCTCCACCGTCTTGACCTCCATACGCTCTGCGGGTGAGTGTACATCACGCATCGTCGGACCGAAAGAGACCATGTCGAGGTAGGGATACTTCGCGAGGAAGAGTCCGCACTCGAGACCTGCGTGGATAGCCTTGACCTCGGGATCCTTGCCGAAGAGCTCACGATAGGTGCTCTCAGCGACCTTTAGGATCTCAGAGTCTGGGTTAGGAGCCCAACCGGGATAGCCGTCACGAACCTCTGTGCGTGCACCTGCTAGCTCGAAGAGAGAGAGGAGCATATTGCCCACATCCTCCTTGAGCGACTCGGTAGAGCTGCGCTGGCTCGTCTCGATACTGATCACATTACCCTCCTGCATCTTGACACTAGCTAGGTTGGTAGAGGTCTCTACGAGTCCCTCTAGCGAGTGGCTCATGCCCATCACACCGTGAGGACAAGCGTAGAGCGTGCGGATGACCGTGTTAGCCGTCTTGGCATCGATCACTTCCTTAGGAGTTGTGGTTGTCTCCACACGGAGGTTGACATTAGGATCAACCTTCTTGAGCTCATTGCGGAACTCAGCGTCCATCTCGTTTGCCCAGATAGCTAGATCCTCCTTGCGATTGGCAGGGATGGTGATGACAGCCTTAGCCTCACGAGCGATAGCGTTGTGTAGGTTACCGCCATCGATCGTAGCTAGGCGCATCTCCGGCACCTCCTTGAGTACCTTATATAGGTAGCGCACGAGGAGCTTATTGGCGTTGCCTAGACCGACATGGATGTCGCCACCGCTGTGTCCGCCCTTGAGACCGCTGACCTTAACCTCGAGAGCTATCTGCCCAGCAGGCGTAGCCTCTGTGGTGTAGTCAAAGAAAGCCATCGTGCCCATACCACCAGCGCAACCGATGAACATCTCGCCCTCATCCTCACTATCGAGGT
>CAMCJO010000223.1 GCA_945875135.1 uncultured Porphyromonas sp. | reverse complement strand
AGTTCCTACGTTGGAACCAAAAAGTTCCTCCGCTGGAACTAAAGAGTTCCTCCGCTGGAACTAAAGAGTTCCTCCCTTGGAACTTTTTAGTTCCAAAAGGGGAACAACTTTTGGAACTCGCATATATAACGAAATCAGCACGATACGAAGAGCACGAACGACGTCCGCACTCTACGGATACTCCTAGATAAGAGTTAGCGAGGGGGGCATTGTTGCAAGAGAAGACCAACAACCACTCAGCGTGTAACGCCCTCCGTCGGATCGATGGGCTGCAGGAGAGTTGGCTACTCTGATATTTTTCACTACCTTTGTGGGTGACTCTTAGGGGTGCCGCAGTGCGACTGCATGGTGGCTGAGATGAGACCCTCGACCTGATCCAGATAATACTGGCGTAGGCAAAGAGAACCACTACACGCTGATCGTGCAGACTCTCATACTGGGACACCCTGCTTGTCAAGCCTTGTTGGCCTTGGCAGTACACACTAAGAGTTTTACATACCAAACTGATGAAGGTATGTAGGCTCTTTTTCTTTTTATATGGCTTATGCAAGTAACGATCAATAAGACTCCCCACGACCTGCCGGCTGGTACCTCGCTACTAGATGCGGTATCGCCTGTCGTCGCGACGCTCGACCACACGGCGCTAGCGGTCAACCATCGTGTCATACCACGTGACGCCTGGCCTACGCACCAGCTCTGCGAGGGTGATGCTGTCACGATCATTACCGCAGCGATGGGTGGATAAAACACTCCTCTTCTTCCAAACACACTTAATCTCTTTACTCTATGAAGCAAAAAGATCAAACGGACAATCTAAACATCTCTCAGGGTCCACTCCCTGGCTCTACTAAGATATATGTCACGGGCTCTCGCCCCGACATTCGCGTGCCAATGCGTCGCATCACGCTCTCTGACACCATCGACGAGGAGGGTGTACGGCACAACAACGGCTCGGTCGTGGTCTACGACACCTCGGGCCCCTACACCGATCCCGACTATCATGTCGATCCGCACCAAGGGCTACCTAAGATACGCCAGCAGTGGATCGAGGAGCGTGGCGACACTATAAGACTGAAGGAGCAGAGCTCGGAGTATGGTCGCAAGCGTAGACAAGACGCTTCGCTAGATCATCTGCGCTTTGCCCATCTCAACGACCAGCCGCTCGTAGGCACCGAGGAGCATCCTGTCACGCAGCTATACTATGCGCGTCAGGGTATCATCACCCCCGAGATGGAGTATGTCGCTATCCGTGAGAATCAGCTCATGGACGAGATCCGAGAGCAGTACCCGCAGCATCTAGGCGAGAGCTTTGGGGCTAATATTCCGGAGCGCATCACCCCAGAGTTCGTCCGTGACGAGATAGCTGCTGGACGAGCTATCCTCCCCAACAACATCAACCATCCGGAGAGCGAGCCGATGATCATCGGGCGCAACTTCCTCGTCAAGATCAATGCCAACATTGGTAACTCGCCCATCACCTCCTCTATCCAAGAGGAAGTCGAGAAGGCGGTCTGGGCTATCCGCTGGGGTGCTGACACCATCATGGACCTCTCCACGGGACGCAACATCCACGAGACGAGAGAGTGGATCATTCGCAACTCGCCAGTACCCGTAGGCACCGTGCCTCTATACCAAGCTTTGGAAAAGGTCAAGGGACAGGCAGACAAGCTCACCTGGGAGCTTTACCGCGACACACTCATCGAGCAGGCGGAGCAGGGTGTCGACTACTTCACCATCCACGCTGGCCTGCGCTGGCAGTTCATTCCGCTGACGATGAAGCGCCTCACTGGTATCGTCTCTCGTGGCGGTGCCATCATGGCGAACTGGTGTACGACGCATAAGCGTGAGAGCTTCCTCTACGAACACTTTGACGAAATCTGTCAGATCTGCGCTCGCTACGATGTAGGTATCAGTATCGGTGACGGCTTGCGTCCTGGCTCTATCGCTGATGCCAACGATGAGGCACAGTTTGCCGAGCTACGTACGCTGGGTGAGCTATCTCGCATTGCGGACAAGCACTGCGTGCAGGTCCTCATCGAGGGTCCTGGTCACGTGCCTATGCAGCGTATCAAGGAGAACATGGACTTGCAGCTAGACCTTTGCAACGAAGCACCTTTCTACACGCTCGGACCGTTGGTCACCGACATTGCTCCAGGCTATGACCACATAACCAGTGCCATAGGTGGTGCTATGATTGCGTGGCGTGGCACAGCGATGCTCTGCTACGTGACCCGCAAGGAGCACCTAGGCCTGCCCAACAAGGACGATGTCAAGGAGGGTGTCGTCACCTTCAAGCTCGCAGCCCACGCGGCTGACCTTGCCAAGGGACACCCAGGCGCATACTACCGCGACTACGCTATGAGCAAGGCACGCTATGAGTTCCGCTGGAAGGATCAGTTCCACCTAGCACTCGACAGCGAGACCGCGCTCCAGTATCACGACGAGACGCTACCCGCTGAGGGACACAAGGAGGCACACTTCTGCTCCATGTGTGGTGAGCACTTCTGCTCGATGCGTGCTAGTCGTCAGCTACAGAAGCGCATAGAGGACGACAAGTAATCAGTAAACCGCCCGACGCCCCATGATCATCATCACGCCGCCCGAACGTAAGTATGTAGAAGATGTAGCTGGCGATATCATTGATGTCGTAAGAAGCTGCACCTGTAAGGTACACCTGCGCATGCCGGGAGCCTCTGAGGCTGACTTTAGAAAGGTCTTAGACAATCTAGAGCCCGCCTATCACCCGTATGTCGTGCTATGTGATCACTATGCGCTACTGGCGGAGTATGACGTGGCGGGCGTCTACTTACCCTATCGTCGTGTGGCGGAGTGGAGGGATATACCTCTCGCTCCTCACCAGACGATAGCGGTCGGGGCGCATTCGATTCAAGAGTTGCTGGAGCTGCCTTTCACACCAGACTACGCCTTGCTCAGCCCACTCTTTGATAGCATCAGCAAGGAGGGCTATCAGGGCAACCCCGCTTTACTTTCTTGTCGGGAGGAATTGCTCAAGCTCCCTTACCCTGTCTACGCTCTTGGGGGCATCACTCCCGAAAGTCAAGAGACCATCGCAAAGGCGGGCTACGCTGGGGTCGCTGTACTAGGTGACATCTGGTCGCAACCGCAGGAACAACGACAGGAGCGTCTGGATCAGTACCAAACGCCCGCCATCCTAACCGTTGCGGGTCACGACCCCACATCGGGAGCTGGCATCAGCATAGACACCCGCATCGCAAATGATCTGAGCGTGCAGTGCTACAGCGTTATTTCTACGCTCACAGCACAGAGCCTGCACCGCTTCGTCTCCGCTACCGCTACGCCGTTCGACCAACTTCAAGAGTCGCTGACGACGCTCCTCACCGACCACCCAGTTACTGTGGCTAAGCTCGGTATGGTGCAGGACTTACAGCAGGCGGTGCAGATCGTTGCGCAGATGAAGGCGCTAGGCGTCAAGCGAATCATTTGGGACCCTATTCTCCAGCCCACAGCCGCCGAGGAGACGCAGTCCCGCCTTTGGACAGAGGAGCAGGACCAGCTCGCTACCCTATTGAATGAGGTGAGTCTCGTCACGCCCAACAAGCCTGAGGCTCAGGCACTCTTTGGCACAGACGATCCCGCTGAGCTTCAGCGCATCGCTCAGGAGCACGATGTGGCTATCCTCCTCAAGGGTGGGCACGATACCACTTCGCCACATCTTGTGGTCAACCATCTGATCACCCGTGACGGCATCCACCCCTACTACACTCATCGCTACGACAAGTCGATCCACGGCACTGGCTGTATGCTCTCCGCCGCAATCGCCAGCTACTGGGCCATGGAGTACAGCCTCGTAAGCTCTGTGCAGCGTGCTTGCCACTACCTCGCCACTATCTTTGCGGGGCAACCAAACCGTTCTGGGCGACAGCTACTTTACCCCAAGTTTCTTTCAGGGGAGTGGAAGAAG
>CAMCJO010000222.1 GCA_945875135.1 uncultured Porphyromonas sp. | reverse complement strand
AAAGTGATCTGACGGGGCACTTTTCAGTTCGAAAAGAGAGCTTTAGCGCAAAGTCTTGTGGAAATAGTTTGTTTCTCCACTTTAATTCCGTATCTTTGTAGGGGCAAAGAGAGGAGACTCTAAAAAGCTTTCCCTTTGTCCCTTCTAAATAAAGCAAAAGGAGACCGTTGAGTCCTCCTATTGCACACATAGACAAGCATATAATCCCAAAACAATAAATATAGTAAGATGAAAAAGCACAACTTCTATGCTGGTCCCTCGGTACTAAACCGTGGTGTGATCGAGCGCACTGCTGATGCGGTGCTGAACTTCGCTGACATGGATCTCTCACTCCTTGAGATCTCTCACCGCAGCAAGCAATTCCAAGCTGTAATGGACGAGGCCGTAGCTACCTTCAAGGAGCTACTAGACATCCCCGAGGGTTACGAGGTACTCTTCCTCGGTGGTGGTGCTAGCCTTCAGTTCTACATGGTACCGCTCAACCTCATGGGCAAGAAAGCAGCTTACCTCAACACAGGTACGTGGTCTACCAACGCTATCAAGCAGGCTGGCTACGTAGACAAGGTCTTTGGTACGGAGACTGTTGTTGTCGCTTCTTCAGAGGACAAGAACTTTACCTACATTCCTAAGAACTTCACCATCCCCGAGGATGTAGACTACTTCCACTACACCTCCAACAATACCATCTATGGTACAGAGATCCGCAAGGACTTCGACTGCAAGGTACCTCTCGTATGTGATATGAGTAGTGATATCTTCTCTCGTCCAGTAGACGTCAGCAAGTACGACTGTATCTACGGTGGTGCTCAGAAGAATATGGGTCCTGCAGGTGCGACCTTCGTAGTCATCCGCAAGGATGCTCTAGGCAAGTTCGAGCGTGTCATCCCAACGATGCTCGACTACCAGACGCACGTCAAGAAGGGCTCTATGTTCAATACGCCTCCTGTCCTACCTATCTACGCTTGCCTCCAGACCATGAAGTGGTACAAGGAGATGGGCGGTGTCAAGGCTATGGAGCAGCGTGCTAAGGAGAAGGCTGACGCTCTCTACACAGAGATCGACCGCAACAAGCTCTTCCGTGGTACTGTCGAGGCTGAGGATCGCTCTCGTATGAACGTATGCTTCGTCCTCAACGACGAGTATGCAGAGCTACAGGATGACTTCTTCAACTTCGCTACCGAGCGCGGTATGGTTGGTATCAAGGGTCACCGCTCTGTAGGTGGCTTCCGTGCCTCTCTCTACAACGGCCTCGAGATGGAGAGCGTACAAGCTCTGATCCAGGCTATGCAGGACTTCGAGAAGAAGCACTAATCTCTCATTACTTACATAACACTATCTGTCCTACCCCGCAGCACCTCACACCAACAGGGGGTCTACGGGGTAGGCTCCTAAATAAAGATATCACTCAATTACTATGACTAAAGTACTTATCGCAACTGAGAAGCCCTTTGCACCAGTCGCTGTAGATGGCATTCGCAAGATTGTAGAGGGGGCTGGCTTTGAGCTAGTACTCCTAGAGAAATATACAGAGCGTCAGCAGCTCCTCGACGCTGTCAAGGATGTAGACGCTATCATCGTACGTAGCGACAAGGTCCAGGCTGACGTTTTTGAGGCTGCTAAGAACCTCAAGATCGTCGTACGCGCTGGTGCTGGCTATGACAACGTAGACCTAGAGGCTGCTACCAAGCACAACGTCTGCGTGATGAACACGCCAGGACAGAACTCTAACGCTGTCGCTGAGCTCGCTTTTGCGCTCATGCTCGCTATGGTTCGCAATCACTTCAACGGCAAGTCTGGCTCTGAGCTCAAGGGCAAGAAGCTCGGTATCCAGGGCTTCGGCAACATCGGTCGCTGCCTCGCTAAGATCGCTCACGGCTTTGGCATGGAGGTCTACTACAACAAGCGTCACCGCCTCGATGCCGCTGAGGAGAAGGAGCTCGGACTCACCTACTGCAGCCAGGAGGACCTCTTCAAGCACTGCGACATCGTATCGCTCAATGCTCCTAAGACCGCTGAGACTGTCAAGAGCATCAATGGCAAGTATGTCAAGATGATGCCTAAGGGTGGTGTCATCGTCAATACAGCTCGTAAGGAGATCATCGACGAGGAGTGCTTCCTCTCAGCTCTCAAGGAGCGCACGGACGTACGCTACGCTACTGACATCGAGCCTGACATGCACGAGGAGTACCAGAAGGAGCTACAGGATCGCTACCTAGCTACCGCTAAGAAGATGGGTGCTCAGACCTCTGAGGCAAACATCAACGCTGGTCTTGCTGCTGCTAACCAGATCGTCGGCTTCATCAAGGATGGTTGCGAGACTTTCCGCGTCAACTAATCACTAAACGACTTAGAGACTTTGGCCTCCTCACCTAGAGGGGACTGAAGTCTCTCTTTCTTTTCATTCTAACCCTACAAAGACTCTCTATTATGGCTATAATCAAACCATTCAAAGGATACAGACCCCCACAGAATCTTGTCGAGAAGGTCAACTCTCGTCCCTACGACGTGCTAAACTCTGACGAGGCACGCAAGGAGGCTGAGGGCAACCCCATGTCTCTATACCACATCATCAAGCCGGAGATCAACTTCCCCGTAGGCACCGACGAGCACGACCCCAAGGTCTACGACGAGGCTGTCAAGCAGTATCAGCACTTCAAGAAGGAGGGCTGGCTCGTACAGGACGACAAGGAGTGCTACTACGTCTATGCTCAGACGATGAACGGCAAGACACAGTATGGTCTCGTCATCGGCGCTTACGTCGAGGACTACCTCAACGGCGTCATCAAGAAGCACGAGCTCACACGTCGTGACAAGGAGGAGGATCGTATGAAGCACGTTCGCATCAACAATGCGAACATCGAGCCGGTCTTCTTTGCTTACCCTGACAATGATGAGCTAGACAAAATCGTCGCTAAGTATACGGCCCAGAAGCCTGTCTACGATTTTGTTGCCAACGATACCTTCCAGCATCAGTTCTGGATCATCGACAACGATCAGGATATCAAGCGCATCACCGAGCTCTTTGGCGAGATGCCTGCACTCTACATCGCTGATGGTCACCATCGTAGTGCTGCTGCAGCACTCGTAGGTGCTGAGAAGGCTAAGCAAAACCCCAATCACCGTGGTGATGAGGAGTACAACTACTTTATGGCTGTTGCCTTCCCCGCTAACCAGCTCACCATCATCGACTACAACCGTGTCGTCACGGACCTCAACGGGCTAACCAATGAGGAGTTCCTCAAGAAGCTCGAGAAGGACTTCGTCGTCGAGAAGAAGGGTACAGAGATCTACAAGCCTGCTAAGCTCCACAACTTCTCGCTCTACCTCGATGGCAACTGGTACTCACTCACTGCTAAGCCAGGCACCTACGATGACAGCGATCCTATCGGTGTCCTAGACGTGACCATCTCGTCGAACCACATCCTCGATGAGATCCTCGGCATCAAGGATCTACGTAGTGACAAGCGCATCGACTTCGTCGGTGGTATCCGCGGTCTCGGCGAGCTCAAGAAGCGTGTCGACTCAGGCGAGATGAAGGTCGCACTAGCCCTCTACCCCGTCACGATGAAGCAGATCATGGACATCGCTGACACGGGCAACATCATGCCACCTAAGACCACCTGGTTCGAGCCTAAGCTCCGCTCTGGTATCGTCATCCACGAGCTCAGCTAAAGCACAAACACATCTATATACGATCAGGGGGACTGTACCTTTTGCGGTGCGGTCCCCTTTTTCTATTCTTTTGCGCTAACCGCTTAGCAGTCAAAACTGGCGCAAAATCCCCACTCTTGCCAAGTGGACATCAATCGTCTCACGGAGCTTGCTCCCGACGCCAAGGCAACGAAGAGATAGTTGCCATATATGGAAACTTTATACCTTTGCTGTATAAACAGAAGGATTATAGGAGATTGACAAGGTACTAAAGATTAAAGGAGACTGTTGCA
>CAMCJO010000221.1 GCA_945875135.1 uncultured Porphyromonas sp. | reverse complement strand
TGCCCTCCTCAAAGGTGGGGTACTTGGGCAGTGTAGCATCAAGCGTAAACTTACAAGTTCTCTTCATAATTACTGGTTGCAATCTTAATTTCGTGTCCCACAAAGATACTAAAAACTCATCGATATGAGATTGTTGACTTTTGCAACAGTCTCGATATAGAGATATGACGATCTCCAACCGAGAGGTCGTCACAAGACGCCACAAAAAGAAGCGAGCCGTCTAGTCTCTCTCTGAGTACTAGGCGGCTCGCTCGGAGTATGTCTTAAGGGGAAAGGGTGGGGCAGCAGTCGATTGTTGTCTGCAGATAAAAGTGCTACACACCACTCTGCGCTAGCTCGAGTAGGTGCTGGATCATATCTTGGTGATGCGTGGAGCGTCTCGCTTGTGCGGCATCGTTTAGAGCCTGAGAGAGCTCTGTGGGAGTGAGATAAGGTAGTCGTATATCCATAGTCGTCTAGTCATGTAGTGGGGGAGGGTGCTGCTGTCAGTCCTATGGGCTACAGCTTGCTCGATCCCCCTTACACAGACTAAACGCTTAGACGGGCGCAATATTGCGCTCTCGGACCATCTTGCGCAGATTGATCAGAGCATAGCGCATACGCCCGAGGGCTGTGCTGATGCTTACCTCGGTGCGCTCAGCGATCTCCTTAAAGGGGATGTCCTCATAGATCCTCATCTTGAGGACCTCTCGCTGTGCTTCGGGGAGATCCTCTACACAGAGTGATATCTGGTGGTACAGTGCCTCCTGATCATCAAAGAAGTCCTCAGGGAGGTCACTCGCAGGTGTCAAGTTGAGGATCTGCTGATTGGCATCGTAGTTGGTCACGTAGAGTGTCCGCTTCTCCCGTCGGAAGTGATCCATCATCATATTATGCGTCAGGCGTAGGAGCCAAGCTTTGAACTTGCCCTTGGCATGGTACTTACCATCCTTTAGGGTACGCATCACCTTGATGAAGACCTCCTGAAAGAGATCGTCAGCGACATCGTTATCAGCGATAGTCAGATAGATATAGTTATGTATGTCAGTTTCGTACCGACGGAGGAGCTCTGCAAAAGCTCTATCACAGCCCTCACAATATTGGCAGACGAGCTCATCGTCGCTGCACGTACGGAGTGTGGTCATATAGAGAGTATCCTTTGTATTTATAAAAGGTAGCTATCTATCCTATAGGCTGTGATTACTTTGTGATTACTATTACACCGCAAAGTAACCAAATCTCCACGAGATATGCAAATCACGAGGAGCTTTAGGGTCAAAATAAAAGAAGGAGCGGGGAGCTTTAGTTCTCTCCAGTAAATATCTCGGAGGTCTCACCCGTTGCCGAGGAGACATCTTTCATCCGGAGCGTTAGGCCGACTGTCTTTAAGAGGATCTTGAGGTCTAGTGCCAAGGAGAGGTGACGTACATACCACGCATCATACTCAAAGCGATGCTGGTAGCTCAGCTTGTTGCGGCCATTGATCTGCGCTAAGCCTGTGATGCCAGGACGCACCTCATAGCGCACGCGCTGTGCTGGTGTGATCTCTATCGCATCGCCCTCGATAGAGACACTGATGATCTCCACCTTCCTGCGCTCCGTAGGGATCTGTCGGTAAGTAGCCAGGAAGGGGCGAGGACCCACGAGACTCATATCGCCTCGGAGTACATTCCACAGCTGTGGTAGCTCGTCGATAGAGGTCTTGCGGATAAACCGCCCCATAGCGGTCAGTCGCTTCGCATCGGGGAGCAAATTACCTGCAGCGTCTCGCTCATCGGTCATCGACTTGAACTTGTACATATTAAAGAGTCGCTCCCCTCGTCCAGGACGTGCCTGAGAAAAGAAAACCCCCGCCCCCTTATTGGCAAAGAGCATCGCCACGATCACCACAAGAAGCAGAGGAGACAGGATGATGAGCCCCAGCAAGGAGCAGATGACATCTAGTAGTCGCTTGATATAGTTACGATACATACCAGTCTATGCTACAGGGGGAAGTATGTGAGCAATCAAGCCGAAGAGCCAGGGGGCACGGTGGGCTATACGGATGAGCGGAGCACCCTTACGACCGGCATAGCGCATGAGGAGCTTGTGGTCTCCCGACTGCTCCATACGCTGCGTGTATGCTTTGAGTTCGGAGACCTTGCCATAGCGAGCGACCATGCGTAGACCTGCTCGGTAGAAGTCTGAGGCTAGCGTCAGGTAGACCGAGTCTAGATCTTTTACCTCATTGGCGCACTCGAGCAACCTAAAGGAGCCCTCTAGGCGAGAGATGCCGCGGAGGTGGAGCGTGTTGGGGTTGTGAATTGTAGACTCTGCTCGCTGATAGTAGTAATAAGCTACGATAGGGACGAGAAGCACCCGCTCGGCAAAGGCTGTGTAGTGCCAGTAGAAGAGTGCGTCCTCATGGAGCAACCCCTCCATAAAGCGTGCCTGATGCTCCTCCAGCATGGAGCGTCGCCACAAGAATGCCCAGATACCTCCCGATAAGTTGCGCTGCGTCAAGAGTGCTCTCCCATCGGTACACTGAAGCTGGTCAAAGTCATGTGCCGAGCTGTCCATCCACTCAGAGGGGACCTCCTCCTCTTCGCTGCGGTTGCGCACGCCAAAGCAGAGCATATCGTACGACTCCTCGGCAATGAGCGAGAGTAGGTAATCAGCTGCAACACTATCTACCCAGTCATCGGCATCGACAAACCATACGTAGGCTCCCTGAGCCACTTCCAAACCTCTATTGCGCGCAGCGGACTGCCCTTGATTGATCTGGGTGATGACGCTGATGGTCTGCTCTGGGTGCTGCGCTTGGTAGTCGGTCACCACCTCCAGTGTCTCATCCTGGCTCCCGTCATTGATCACGATGATCTCCAGTGCTGTCGCAGCGTTAGGAATAGCGACGAGAGAGTCTAAGCAACGGGCGATGGTCTTCGCGCCATTATATATAGGTATGATGACAGAGAGGGGTAGTTCTACACTCATAGCTTCGCATCCTTAGGAATATAGCGCGCATTGACCTCTTTGCGCTCAGCATCGCACCACCAGCCCCACTTGTTGAAGTACTTGATCATCGAGGAGATGTGGTGACATAGGAGCTTAGCATCGTGATAAGAGCCTCGGCTGTGGACATGCGTGATCTTAGCTTCGGGATGACAGATCGTCTTAGAGATCTGTCCGATGCGCCTAGAGAGATCAATATCCTCGACATACATAAAGAACCGCTCGTCGAAGCCCCCCACGCGCTCCAATATCGCCATGCGTGTAAACATGAAGCAACCAGACAGATAGGGTACCTCTACGGGCTCGCTATAGTCTAGCCAATGCATCTCGTAGCGCCTATTGATCTTGTTGCGTACCCACTGGCTGAAAGAGAAGCGACGCAAGAGCACATCCCATGGTCTAGGTAAGAGCTTGCAGAGCTGCTGCGGACGACCATCGGGGTAGAAGACAAAAGGCGATACGAGCCCCACCTCCTCGTGCGCCTCCATATAGGAGGTCAGGGTGTCTAGCACAGTCTCGTCAAAGCGTACATCCGGATTGATGATCACATGGTATCGTGCTCCCTGATCGTGGGCTAGGCGTATGGCTATATTGTGCGCCTTGCCAAAGCCTAGATTGCTCGGCTGATGCTCGTAGTAGATACGTCCGTCGCCGACGGGTAGGTCTGCTAGGAAGCGTAGCGCATCTGTGGGCGAATTGTCAATCAGGTAGAGACGCTTGTCGGTCTCCACCTGTGGCTGTGAGGGCGTCCGAAAGAAGTCCTCAATGATCTGCTCCACAAAGAATGCATTGCTCTTGTAGAGTACTATAGAGCCAGTTGTTAGCACCTAATTATTATCTACGCTAGTTATGAGTTATCCAAGATACTTCCGCAGGAGCTGCTGATAGATGCGATGGTACTGCAGAGCCATGCGCTGGCGACCATACAGACGTCCCATCTCCAGAGCCTCTTGTCTATCAAACGTTACAGATGGTGCT
>CAMCJO010000220.1 GCA_945875135.1 uncultured Porphyromonas sp. | reverse complement strand
CCCGTGCCCCATAGCTGCAAACAGGTGGGCGTGATGCCGTAGCGTGCTAGCTCTGCCGTGAACTCTGCCAGACTACTCTGCTCTGTCAAGCCCTCAAGTGGACGCTGCGCCACGTCCCGCCGTAGTGCTGCCAGGTCGCTACGGAGCAATGCGCCCGCCAGGTGTAGCTTGCGGATCATAGCGGGCAGGACATGGCTATTGACTAGGTCAAAGTTGTCCCCGTAACCATATAGATTGGTCGGCATGACCGAGAGATAGTTCGTGCCGTACTGGAGATTCATACTCTCGCACATCTTCATCCCCGCTATCTTGGCGATAGCGTACGGCTCGTTGGTGTACTCCAGTGGCGAGGTGAGCAGCGCATCCTCACGCATCGGCTGAGGCGCAAACCGAGGGTAGATGCAGCTACTGCCGAGGAAGAGCAATCCCTCGACTCCATTGCGGAGCGCAGAGGTGAGGACGTTTTGCTGGATCCCCAGATTGTTTATGATAAAGTCGGCACGGTAGGTCTGATTGGCCATGATCCCGCCCACATGCGCTGCTGCGAGGAAGATGTAGTCGGGTCGCTCCTCACGCATGAACTGTTCCACCGCCACGGCGTCTAGCAAGTCTAGCTCTTGATGCGTGCGGGTGATCAGCTGCTGGTAGCCTCGGGCTTGCAATTGGCGGAGTATCGCCGATCCTACCAAGCCACGATGTCCAGCCACATAGACGCGGCTCTCAGGTGTCAAATGTTTCATAGCTTCTTACGCTCTTCTTTGGCAAATAGCTCTAGATCGCTCTCAACCATACGCTTGACCAGTTCCTCAAAAGGCGTCATCCGTGGGTTCCACCCGAGGCGCTCTCGCGCTTTCGTCGGGTCGCCCAGGAGCGTCTCCACCTCAGCGGGACGGAAGAAGCTCTCGTCCACAGCGACCAGCACGCGTCCCGTGGCACGATCCACACCCTCCTCGTGAAGCCCTTCACCTCGCCACTCCAGCTCAATGCCAACATAGCGGAAAGCGAGCGTGGCAAACTCCCGCACCGAGTGCTGCTCGCCCGTAGCGATAACAAAGTCTTCGGGCTTTTCGTTTTGCAGCATCAGCCACATACAGTAGACGTAGTCAGGTGCGTAGCCCCAGTCACGGAGTGCATTGAGATTGCCCAGGTAAAGCTTGTCCTGCAGTCCCAGCTTGATGCGTGCTGCTGCCATCGTGATCTTGCGGGTGACAAAGTTCTCGCCTCGTCGCTCACTCTCATGGTTAAAGAGGATCCCGTTGACCGCAAACATGCCGTAGCTCTCCCGGTAGTTGCGAATGATCCAGTAGGCGTAGAGCTTAGCGCAGGCGTAGGGTGAGCAGGGACGGAAGGGAGTCAGCTCATTTTGCGGAGTCTCCGCCACGTGACCGTATAGCTCACTCGTGGAGGCTTGGTAGATGCGTACTGACTGGCTCATGCCTAAGATGCGCACCGCCTCGAGTAGTCTGAGGGTGCCGATGGCGGTCACGTCGCCTGTGTACTCCGGTACGTCAAAGGAGACCTTGACATGGCTCTGAGCCGCTAGGTTGTAAATCTCCGTGGGGCGCACCTCCTGGATGATGCGTATGAGCGACGAACTGTCCGTCATGTCGGCCCAGTGCAGCTCTATCTTGCGCCTCTGGCTCTGGTCGCGCACCCAGTCGTCAAGGTATAGGTGCTCGATGCGTGCCGTGTTGAAGTAAGAGGCGCGGCGCAGTGTGCCGTGCACCTCGTATCCCTTAGATAGAAGCAGCTCAGCGAGGTAAGATCCGTCTTGCCCCGTGATGCCGGTGATAAGTGCTATAGGTCTAGACATAGATGTCACAGTATCGATTTAATCCCAAAGGTACGAAATTAGAAATTAGAGATTAGATGTTAGAGATTAGAAGAGATCGGAGCTAATCGGAGTGGATCAGAGAGCTAAGGGCACTGGTAGCACTAGTGCCCCTAGCCAACAGCTAACAGCCAATAGCTAGGTAAAAGCAAAGGAGACTGTCACGCAGTGTGACAGCCTCCTTTTTTTCGTGTCTAGGGTTTATCTGTAGACCGCTTTATAGGATGTACTTCACCGTGTGGCGTACGTTGTCGACAGTCACGACGATGAGATAGCAGCCAGGGGCTACACCCTCGATAGATAGCGTGCTACCCTCGGTGCGAGCGATGCAAGCACCCTCCATGGTGTAGAGCGCTACGCTCTGAGCATCATTGATGTGGAGTGTGGCAGCATCCCTTGTGATGTGGAGTGCGGGCTTGGTTACCTCAGAGACAGATACGATCTGCTTGAGCGTTGTCTTGCCCGTTGTGAGCTTGAGCTTAGGCGCGATGATGTTTGTGATCTCGCAGTTGTATACACCGTTGTCGCTGGCGCTATAGCTGGCGATGGTGTAAGTAGGCTTGGTCTCGCCGGCGATCGCCTTACCATCCTTGTACCACTGGTACTTGTTGTGGACAAATGAATCACCGTCTTGCTTCCAGTTAGCAGGCTCGTCTAGGGTAGCGTTGAGCGTTACGCTCTTACCATTGGCTAGCTCTAAGGTCTCATCCTCTGTAGTCGGTTTCTGCGGAGCATAGACCAAAGTCCTATCACCATCAGCGCCGATCTCTAGAGATCCCTGAAAGTTGCTAAAGTCAGCAAAGACAAACTTATTACTATGGACGATAGCATTCTCTCCATAGAAGCCTAGTAGCACACCATAGCCAGAGGTACTAGGCTCTGGGAGGATGGGACCTGAGAAGTTATTGTTTGAGATGTCTACACGACTTAGGACACGCTCGGGATTGGTAAACAGGGTGCCGACACCTCCAGAGAAGTTGTTGTCATTGAGCTCGATCTGTACGAGATGAGGGAAGTTTTCGTAAGTAAAGTATCCTGTCGGATTGCCAGACATCTTGTTGTGGCATACCCATAGGCGTACTAAATTAGAGCAGTTGGTGATGGTCTCAGGGAGCTGACCCGTTAGCTCATTGTACGAGAAGTCTAGATTTTTGAGCTTACATAGCCCCTCTTCACTATCCTTGCTGGTGGGGAATAAGCTAGCTGGGATCTCTCCTGTGAGCTGGCACTTAGCCATTCTGAGATCGTTTAGTTTGGGGAAGCTAGAGAGCCATGCAGGGATCTCGCCTCCGAGAGGATTGCCAGTAAACTGCATCAGGACCAGATTCTTTAGATTAGTCAGGCTCTCAGGCAGAGGAGCTTTAAACTGACACTCGCCAAAAGCAAGTTGTTTCATTTGTGTCAACTGACCGATGCTCTCTGGGATCAGACCACCCATCTTACTTCTAGTGAATAGAAGATCCTGTAGATTGACTAGATTGCCGATATCAGATGGTATCTCCCCCTTGATAGAGGTATCTTGAATCGAGATAGTTTGTAGCTCCGTCAGTTGAGTCCATGAAGCTGGAAACGTACCTTCCAGCTGAGGATTCTGCTCTATGACAAGTTGCTTGAGTTTCTTACAAGCACTCCAGTCTTGAGGCACCTCACCAGAGAGTGCGTTTTTATGGAGGTAGAGATACTCTAGGTCAGCACACTTAGTCAGAGTCTCAGGGATAGCTCCCGTTAGTTTGTTGTCTTGTAGGCAGAGAGTCTTAATCTTAGGTAGGTTTATATCGCTCGGCAGGGATCCCGTTAGGGCATTGCTATCCATAAAGAGCGTCTCCAGAGCGGGCATATCGACCTTTTTTGGGAACTTCTGTGTCAGCGTACGATTGCCTCCGATATTTTGGAGACTAGCGGCAAGCTCTCGCAGCTTAGGCATAGTAAAGAGCTCGTCAGGGAGCTTTGTGATCTCGTTGGACTGGCACCAAAAGACCTCTAGCTCTGTCAGATTAGCAATAGAGGCTGATAGCTCTCCCTTAGCATTGTGTAGATCTATCTTAAGCACTACTAAATAAAAAAAAAAAATGGTAACGCCCTTCCAAGTAGTGGGATCGGCCGTTAGATCCCATCGATTCCAAGAGGGGGTCCAGTTAGCTCCGTCAAGGCTGTTGTAAATGTCGA
>CAMCJO010000219.1 GCA_945875135.1 uncultured Porphyromonas sp. | reverse complement strand
AAAAAGCCGCACTGCGGATTAGAAAAACTCCGAAGAACATACAAGTTTTGAGGATCCATCACCCTCTGAAGTCCACTGGAGCAACGAGTGCTCACACACTCACGAGGAGTCTGTCGAGGCCGGTCATCAGGTAGATAGAATGATCTCGGAATAGTCGATTAAATTTGAAGAGTTTCCGTATCGAGCAGTGCGGCTATGGGTCTGCGCCGTCTACATATACTATGTATTAAGATCACGCTACGCATACACCTATCGGTGTCTTGCTACCACAAATATAGAGCAATATTCTGAGTCTTGCAAATTGTGATGGCACGAGACGACGTAAAAAAGAGTCCCTACGAGGGCATGGATGCTCTCATAGGGACTCTTTGCTTATTTATCGTATAGCTACTCTGTGTAGCTGGTTATTACTTCTCTAGCTCTACTGGATTACGATCTTTGTCGTAGATCTTGTAGTCTAGGAGTGCTACATCTTGATCTTCGATCAGCTTGATGTTTTTGGAGTATTTCTTCTTCCACTTAGTAAAGAGAGAAGTTCCCAAGAGGGGAGCCTTCTTGATATAAGCGACGACGTAGGGATGTAGATGCATGGCGAAGTTGCGTATCGGCTTGTCGCCAGTAGTCAGCTGGGCTATGACCTCCTCTAGATCATCGGTAAAGGTGATGGAGGTCTTGATCTTTCCCGTGCCTTGACAGGTAGGACAGGTCTCCTCGGTGCGTATGATAGTCGCCTGACGGACACGCTGTCGGGTGATCTGCATGAGCCCAAACTTGCTCAGAGGGAGTATCTTGTGGGTAGCGCGATCGTCTGCCATGAGCTTCACCATGTGCTCGTACAGCTCCTTATTGTGAGCTGCTTCGTTCATATCGATGAAGTCGATTACGATGATCCCTCCGAGGTCTCTCAGCCTGATCTGTCGGGCGATGAGGTCTGCCACGGCCATATTGACATCAAAGGCGGTCTCCTCCTGTCCTGAGGTGCGACGAGCCTTCTTGCTACTATTGACGTCGATGACGTGCATAGCCTCGGTCTGCTCGATGATGATGTTGGCTCCACTGCGTAGAGTGACTTTGCGCCCGAAGAGGGTCTTCTTTTGCTTTGTCACACCGCAAGCATCAAAGAGGGGTCGCTTACTGTCATCCTCATAGAGCGTGACGATCTGCTCTCTACCTGGGTCGATGTCGGCTACGTAACCTCTGAGCTCCTTGTAGTAGTCTGGATCGTTGACGACGATCTTGGTAAAGGTCTTGTTGTAGGAGTCTCGGATGAGGTTGATAGCACGGTTTCGCTCCTCGTAAATCTGTGTAGGAGCCTTGGCACGGACCAGCTTCTTGATACTTGTCTCAAATCGATCTATCAGATCCATCATCTCCTCGACGAGCTCTTGAGTCTTCTTGCCAGCAGCTTGCGTCCGGATGATGGCTCCGTAGCCACTCTTGATGACACTCTGCACGATCGTCTTAAGCCTCGTACGCTCCTCCGTAGAGCGTATCTCGCTAGAGATGGCTACCTGATCGCTAAAGGGTACTAAGACTAGAAATCGTCCCGCTATGGAGAGCTCTGCTGAGAGGCTAGGTCCTTTCGTCCCAAAGGCTTCGCGTGTTACCTTGACGAGGATCTTGTCTCCCTTCTTGAGTCCCGAGTTGATGATATTGCCATCCTTAGGAAGGGGGGTACCTTCTTTGACTTTGTCAATGGGGGGTACCTTCTTCTTTTCCGCTATATCTTCTAATAAGTGAGTTGTCGCTCCAAATACTTTGCCTAGATCATTGTAGTGAAGGAAGCCGTTTTTCATGGGGCCTATGTTGACGAAGGCGGCGTTGTTGCCTCTGACCACATTGTCTACCTCGCCGAGCAGGATGTCTCCGACAGCGTAGCGGATGTTTCGATTCTCCGTGCGTAGCTCTACGAGCTCGCCATCTTCGAGCACTGCCATAGACACCTCTTTGGGCTTTACATCGATGATTAGTTCACTATTCACGGTGTCTCAAATAATCTGTGCATTAATAGATTGGAAAGGTGTAGAGGTCTAGTATGACCCGCCTCTTCTCTCCTCTGTCTCACAGCTACGTCGTGCCACTGCACTGCCCCGAGCTGGTGAGCTGTCGAAGTACCTAATCGCTACACCTCTACTGGAGTAGCTGGTCTCTATGCGTATCTCGATCGAGACTCTAGGGAGTCACTAGATACACAGAGAGGGGTGGTCTACAGATGCTGCCGTAGCTCTCGTATCACGGGGTATATCTTCTATAGAGTCTGCTAATTGATGCGACAGACCCCGACAGATGGCCGTGAGAGGTGACTACTGCAGGATGATGGGATGAGTTGCTATGCAACGAAGCCAACCACAACCAGCCCCTCATCGGTGAGAGGTCGGTCATGACGGCTTGCTTGGTACGTTTCGTTCGTCAAGATTAGATCGCCATACATACTGTGATGGCTATCTAGTGAGTAGACTAGGACTCCATAAGACGATCTGCTCGCCTAGGAGGGATCGCATACGGTCTCCTCGACCGAGCGCCTACTACTTCTTCTTATGACGATTCTTACGTAGTCTCTTCTTACGCTTGTGCGTCGACATCTTGCGACGCTTGTGCTTCTTACCGTTTGGCATAATTGATTCTTTTGAATTGGTCTATATTGGATCCAAGGTCATGAGGTCCGTAGCTAGCCTCTATGCAGAAGCAACCGATGTCTTCCTCAGGACTATCTGCCTCGACTCACCCCCTGGGATACTATTTGATCATGGCTGTGAATGCCTTCGAAGGCTTGAACGTAGGAACCTTGCGAGCTGGCACGATGATCGTCGTCTGCTTGGATATGTTGCGAGCAGTCTTCTCTGCGCGCTCCTTGACGACAAAACTACCGAAGCCTCTGAGGTAGACATTCTGCCCCTGGCTCATAGCGTTCTTGACTGTATCCATAAAAGCCTCTACGACTTGTAGTACCTCCTGACGGTCTAAGCCTGTCGTGTCAGCTATATTCTTTACAACTTCTGCTTTAGTCATGTATTCTTAGTAATGGGTCTTATAGTGATTTGCGATGAGGCATCATGCTATAGCTCCGAGAGCGTGTGTGCATGATGAATAAGTTGTGCATAAAGCAACTCACACCAACCTGCTCTAGCGTAAAAAATCAGAGGAGTGCTCTCGATCTTGTCCAAGAACACTCCTCTTCTTTTTGATATATACTCGCTGTGGTATCAGTCTAGTGTCTTAAAGCGACTTAGAGGAAAGGGAGGTGGCTGGCAAGGCTCTATGTGTAGCCCCTAGGGGAGTCGAACCCCTCTTTCCAGGATGAAAACCTGGCGTCCTAACCGATAGACGAAAGGGCCAAATCGTTGCGCCAGTATCCTTAATGTAGAGTTATATCCTCAGCGAACTGATACAGTATTGCGATGTATCGTCGTAGACTAGAGAGAATTGAGGTGAAGAGCCAGCTTGGACTTCAGATTCGCAGCCTTATTGCGATGAATGATATTCTTACGAGCTAGACGATCTAGCGTAGAATACACCTTCGGCAAAGCCTGCTCAGCTTCCTGACGATCGGTCATAGCACGAAACTGCTTGATCATCGTACGCGACGTCTTGCTCGCATAGCGATTGCGAAGGCGACGCGTGGAACTCTGACGGATTCTCTTCAGCGTTGATTTATGATTTGCCATTCTTGTGATACTTAATTACTTGGTGTACGGTCGATATGCCAGACTCGCTACGCGAAGCACTGCATATCAGCGATTACTTGTAGCCCCTAGGGGAATCGAACCCCTATTTTCAGAATGAGAATCTGACGTCCTAACCGTTAGACGAAAGGGCCAGCTACTACTTATCAACTGCCTCCGAGCGTTCGGCTCTCGGGCAATTGTGATGCAAAGGTAATACAAATTTTTCTTCTGGCAAAAGATTCTCGCAAGAAAATTTCCCAAAAGAGAGATCGCACCGCAGAAAAGACAGCTCAGAGAACTGGTAATCTGTCTCTTATACACATCTCCGAGCCCACGAGACCTCTCTACATCT
>CAMCJO010000218.1 GCA_945875135.1 uncultured Porphyromonas sp. | reverse complement strand
AACAGCCAACAGCCATCCCATGTCCGAGCACCTATATATAGATAGCGCACGAGTAGATGCGGAGAGCCTAGAGCCGTTCGCGCGAGGGCTAACCTTCGAGCGCAGAGCCGTGCTACAGCCGCTCATCACCTTTCTCAGAGAGTGGTGGAGCAGCGAGGAGTATGTGGTCGTCCAGACCTCTGGTTCAACGGGCACCCCTAAGCGGATCAGACTGACGAAGTGCGCTATGCGAAGGAGCGGCCTCAGGAGCAACCGCTACTTTCAGATCGAAGCTGGCAAACGGCTCCTCCTAGCGATGGATCTGCGCTATATAGGCGCTAAGATGATGGTGGTACGCGCATTGCTCGCCGGGGCCGAGCTGATCGTCGTGCCACCCTCGAGTCATCCGCTGGCGACACTCAGCGCAGCACCGCAGTTCGTCTCGCTTGTACCCCTCCAACTACATCACACATTGGAGGTACCAGCGGAGCGGGAACTACTCAGCCAGGCAGAGCAACTAATCATCGGGGGCGGAGCCATTCATCCCGCTGTGGAGGCGCAGCTCAGCACGCTGCCCGTGGCAGCTTACGCCACTTACGGCATGACCGAGACCATCTCGCACATCGCCCTGCGACGGCTCAATGGTCCCCACGCCTCTCCCCTCTTCTATCCCCTTGAGGGGGTGCATCTCTCCCAAGGCTCCGCAGGCGAACTCATCATCGAGGATCGCCTGCTCTACCCCGAAGGGCCTACACTCACGACCCATGACCTCGTCGCGCTACACCCCGATGGCGGCTTTACCATAGAGGGCCGAGCCGACAACATCATCAATAGTGGCGGTGTCAAGATAAGTCCCGAGCCGATCGAGCGCAAGCTCTCTGCGACACTCGACACACCGCTCGCCATCAGCTGGGTAGCCGATGCGGCACTAGGACAAAAGCTCGTACTCGTACTAGAAGGCGACAGCCTCCCCGAAGCTTTTGCGAAGACTCTAAACGAAACGTGCGAACAGCTCCTACCTCCCTATCACCGCCCGAAAGAGATCCGCTACGTAGCGCAGCTACCGCACAACGACAACGGCAAGCTCGACCGTCGCGCCCTCCAGCAGCTCCTCCGCGCTACCGCCTCTCCGCACTAACACGCCGCTTCACGACAACTTTTAGACCCCGTAAGGGTTCACCACTTGTTCCAGTGGATCACCTCGTCGGGACTCTTGCGCTTCTTCTCTCGGGTCGGTTGCTCCGAGTAACCTATGAGGATGTCTAGGACCACCTGACGCTTGTCTGGTATGCCCAGCTCTTTGCGTACGGCGGCATCGTTGATCCAGCCTAGTATGCAGCTCCCGACGCCCTCCGCCTGAGCTGCAAGGACGATGTGTGCCACGAGGATGCCTAGATCTATGGGTCGGTAGTCCACCTTCATCACGCGGCTCCCCATACGCGCCACCCAGCGTCCTCGCTCCGCTACGATCAGTAGGTGTACGGGTGCCTCCAGGGCAAACTTATTCATATTCGTCACCCCCTTGATGACCGCCTGCCCCACACGCTGTGCAGCCTCTGGCTCAGAAACTGCTACGATACTCCAGGGTTGCTGATTGGTTGCAGAGGGTGCTAGCAGGGCATTGTTCAGGATGCGCTCCAGCACCTCCTGCGGTACAGGGCGGTCAGCAAATCTGCGATCGCTCTGACGCTCCCGATAGAGAGCGTATAGATCTTCAGGGTTCATAGCTACAAGGGTTTAGTCAAACGAACGTAGGCGAGCGATGTACTTGCCCAAGATGTCAAACTCGAGGTTGACCACACTTCCCTCCTTAAAGTACTTGAAGTTGGTATGCTCCAGTGTGTAAGGGATGATCGCCACCTCGAAGGAGTTTTCCTGCGAATTGCAGACGGTGAGGCTCACGCCATTGACCGTCACGGAGCCCTTCTCGACCGTCATATATCCCTGGCGCATCATCTCACGATCCACCTCATAGGCGAAGGTAAAGTAGTGACTGCCCTCCATCTCACGGATAGCCGTGCAGCGAGCCGTCTGATCCACATGTCCCTGCACGATATGACCATCCAGACGGCCACCGAGCATCATACTGCGCTCCACATTGACATAGTCGCCCACCTGTAGGAGTCCTAGATTACTGCGGTCTAGCGTCTCCTGAATGGCAGTGACCGTATAGCCCCCCTCCTCTAGCGAGACGACGGTGAGGCAGACGCCATTGTGGGCGATGCTCTGATCTATCTGTAGCTCTGCGGCAAAGTCGCAGGCGAGTGTGATGTGCAGGTTGCTTCCTTCGCGGGTTAGGCGGCGCACCTGCGCCATACCTTCTACTATTCCACTAAACATATATCTATTCGGTTTGCTCTATTGATTAGTTACTTCGCAAAGATACGAAATCATTGCTGTCTCGTAAAGCACTAACTGTTAGAAAAGAAAAAAACACTACCTTAGCACTTCCTAAAAGTTTAACTAACAAGCAACACTTACTTATGATAAAGCAAACAAACCTATTCACCCCAATGCTCCTCCTCTTAAAGAGTTCCTTGCTACTGAGCCTTGCGCTATTGGCTTCCTGTACTAGAGAGTGCTCAGACATGCACGAGATGACCTTCGAGCAATCTACACTGCAACTCTACGTTGGGGAGCAAGCTACCCCTAAGCTACTCCATGCGCCCAAGGCACCTATTTCTTGGCAAACCTCTAACCCTCAAATAGCCACTGTTCACAATGGGACTATTACCGCTGTGGCTGCAGGAACAGCTATCATCACAGCTACCGTACAGAAGTCCGTAGCTAGACTCACCCTAACAATTCTAGAGAAAAAAGGAACACAGGAGACGATAGCCTTTGAAGATAAGCAACTCTTGCAACTCATCCTAGCGCAGCACCCTACAGCAGACGCAAATCACGATGGACAGCTATCTCCTCAAGAGGCTCTTACGGTAACCTCTCTCAAGTTTGGATATAACCCAGACGATCAAATACCCGAGGACAAAAAGATTACAAGTCTGAAGGGGCTTGAGTACTTTCTCAATCTAGACTCTCTAGATGTCAACAGCCAGCCTGTAGGCTCTTCAGTGAAATCGATAGAAGGCTTGACCAAACTTCGATACCTACGTATCGGCTACGTCGGGTTGACTACGATTAACACGAGTCAGATGTCCGAACTTACAGATCTTCGCTTATTTGGAAATAAAGAACTTCGCCAGATAGATCTAAGTCACAACAAAAAGCTCCAAGAGCTATACTGTCAAGACACGCAACTGACAGAGCTTGATCTGACTCAACTGACAGAGCTTCAGAAAATTCTAACCAACCGAAGTAAGCTACGTAAGATCACATGGGGACAGCATCCTAAGCTCGAGCGAATAGAGCTAGTCAGTAATCAGCTAACATCGTTAGAACTATCTAATATGCCATTACTCAAAGAGCTTCACGCTAACGGTAATCAGCTACAATCCGTCCAGCTGAAGAACTTACCAAGCCTGCAACGCTTGAACCTTTATCAAAATCAGCTCAAGCAGATAGATCTATCTCAAGGATTTGAGAAGCTAATGTTTCTATTCCTCTTTGACAATGCGCTGACAGAGATTGACCTCAGTCATCTGCCGAAGCTATTTAAGCTGATGATCTCAGAGAACCCTCTTCGTGCCCTTGACTGTTCGTCTAATCCTACAATCCGAGAGATTACAGCTGAGGCAATGCCTGAGATGGAGTGGGTAAATCTAAAGAATGGGGACTATAATGAGGAGGCTCAGTATGAGATTGCCATCGACAACCCCAAGCTGACCAAAGTTATAGTGGATGCAGGAGACGAGGAGACGCATCTTAAGAATGTCTTTAAGAACAATCCTAAGGTACAAATCGTCACAGAGCCATAGGCTAGATTATCGATGAGAAGAAGTTGTAAAGGTCATTGACCGAGACTCTTCTCAGCTAACATCTATGGGGTGAAGTCAATACTTTCTCTTGACTTCACCCCATATACATATTGTTAGGCATCATTCCTTTCAAAGTAATGCCTTATAGTAATACTTTTCCCTCTAAACTAGCGGTCGTA
>CAMCJO010000217.1 GCA_945875135.1 uncultured Porphyromonas sp. | reverse complement strand
ACCTACCAGCTACCCGTAGAGAAGAGCCTCTCTAAGCTACTAGCTGGCGACCCCTACTGGATGTCTGCAAGCAATGTGGGAGCTGTCAAGGCACTCTTGACCAATTACCCCGTACGGCCTCTCTCTAAGGGACGGACAGGACAGGCTCTAGAGTTGACAACTATCAAGGCACGTCCTATGTTTGGTACGGGAATCATCGCTGGAGCTCTCTACTGCGGATCACTGGACGAGGGCATTATGACCTCCAAGCCTCTAGAGTCCACGAAGTTTGGTCAGCCCGTCTTTGCCATACCTATCTCTATCAAGGGATACTATCAGTGGCTCCCAGGCAAAGAGCTGGTCGATGGAAAGAAAAGAAACAGTGTAATCAAAGGAGAGCAGGACGAGGCTACGATCGCCTGCGTCTTTTACGATATCTCGCAAGACAATAGTTACCTCAATGGTAAGACGCTCTACGACGATCCACGTATCCTAGCAAAGGTGCAGATACACCCCCAGCCTACTAAGGAGGGTGCGTGGACTCCCTTTGAAAGCAAACTGGAGATCGTCAATGAGGCGGCCTACAAGCAGATAGATCTGCAGAAAGGCAAGTACCGTATGGCACTTATCTTCTCGTCTAGTGCTCGTGGCGACGAATTCATCGGAGCTATCGGTAGCCGCCTGCGCATTGACGACTTTACTGTGACACTAGGCATACCCACCAAGAAGTAATCCGCTACAGATATGACTACACGGCAACTACACATAGGGATAGTTACCCTCCTGCTCGCACTCCTTACGACACCGCTCCTGAGAGCACAAGCTCCTAATGGCGACAAAGACGACCTAGAGTTTGGCATCAAGGCTGGTCTCAATGTGGGAGCTACCACGCCCCTACCCAAGCCGAAGGCTATCGACAAGATCTACACTTGGAATCCCCACATGAACATCGCCATCAAGGGATGGCTCTCCTACCACCTCCCCGACACCAAAGGGTGGCACCTAGACACGGGACTAGAGATGGAGCGCAAGGGAATGTACGTCTGTACCCATGCCACAGATATGCGCATCAATATAGGCGATGGGCAGGAAGCTGCGTGGGGACTCTTTACGGGCAATAACAGCACCGAGTTTATCAACTACTACCTCACGCTCCCGATGCTGGTCGCCTACCATACGAGCAAAGATAAGTTTCGTATGCAGGTGGGCTTCTACCTCTCCTATCTGATGCAACAGAGCTTTAAGGTGACACTCGATGGAGACGGTACGCTCAATGGCGACCCCATCTCTCCGGACCACCTCGTCGACTACGACCTGTCAGACCACTTTAATAAGCTAGACATGGGTGTCAGGGTAGGCTTCGACTACTTCTTTCATCAGCGCCTCGGCGTGACTGCACAACTCAACATGAGCTTCGAGCCAGCTCTGGACCGGAGCTTTACGATGATGCCCTTCCCGCTTTACAACATCTACGCTTTTGCGGGCTTCGCTTACCGCATCTAAGGAGAGCTGAGAGAGGGCTCTGTGATCCCAGACAGCGCAGAGAGCTGATGCATGATACCTGAAGTGAGTTTTTTACTACCTTTGTAGTGCTGTGGCAGGGGGGCATCTAGTCGCGCTCCCTACCCTGCGCATGACCACTCACAGATACCCTTCACGCTATGCACGCTAGCCTTGTCATCATACCCACCTACAACGAGCGCGAGAATGTCGCCGAGATGATTCGAGCCGTCTTGGCACTGCCCGAAGCCTTCGACCTGCTGATCCTGGATGACAATTCACCTGACGGCACCGCTGAGATCGTGCGTACGCTACAGCAGGAGCCGGACTACACAGATCGTCTGCACCTCATCGTGCGACCCGGCAAGATGGGGCTAGGCACGGCTTACCTCACAGGCTTCGAGTGGGCACTGGAGCACGGGTACGACTACATCTTCGAGATGGACTGCGACTTCAGTCACCCCCTCTCGGCACTACCACACCTCCTACGCGCTGTCTCGGAGGAGGGCTACGATGTCGCGGTGGGCTCTCGCTACGTGCGGGGTGGCGGGGTCAAGGATTGGCCTCTCGGACGCATACTCATGAGCTATCTCGCATCGGTCTACGTGCGCCTCATCACCTGGCTACCAGTACGAGACACGACGGCTGGCTTCGTCTGCTACAGGCGTGAGGTGCTAGAGACGATGAGTCTAGACGAGGTGCACTTCAAGGGCTACGCCTTCCAGATCGAGATGAAGTACACGGCGCACTGTCTAGGCTTTAAGATCAAGGAGGTCCCCATCACCTTTGTCAATCGTAAGCTCGGGAGCTCGAAGATGAATGGTTCGATCTTTGGCGAAGCCTTCACGGGTGTCCTCAAGCTACGCTACTGGCAGCTCTTTAAGGGCTTCCCCAAGCGTCGTAACCCAGCTAAGTAATATGCGACAGATCATACTCGGAGCGACCATTATCAATGAAGGTCGACAGGTCGTCGGCTCCGTATGCCTCTCCGACGAGCGAATTGAGTCTATATATATAGGTGTCGACAAAGTGTCTGACCTCCCCAGCGAACTACTCCAAGGAGCGGAGATCGTAGAGGCGCACGGACTCTGGCTACTCCCTGGGTGCATCGACGATCAGGTACACTTTAGAGAGCCTGGACTAACCAACAAGGGCGACATAGCGCACGAAAGCCGTGCTGCCGTGGCAGGCGGTGTCACCTCCTATATGGACATGCCGAATGTAAAGCCCCCGACGGTCACCCTCGAGGCACTCCTCGACAAGCGTCAGCGCGCTCAGGAGACAAGCTGGGCAAACTACGCCTTCTACTTCGGCGGGACCAATGACAACGCTCCCGAGGCGTGCGCCATTGACCCAGCTTTGATCCCTGGGTACAAGCTCTTCCTAGGAGCCTCCACGGGCAATATGCTGGTGGACAGCGAGGAGGCGCTCGACTACTTCTTCGCCCATGCGCCCAAGCTCATCGCCACGCACTGCGAGAGCGAGGAGATCATCACACGCAATAAGGAGCTTTACCGCCAGCGATACGACGGGCACCCACCCGTCGAAACGCACCCACTGATACGCTCTCGCGAGGCGTGCTACGCATCTTCGCACAGCGCCATAGAGCGCGCTAAGCGTCTCGGCGCCAGACTACACGTACTACACCTATCGACAGCGGAGGAGATGAGTCTCTTCTCGGCAGCTCCCCTGACGCCAGAGAAGCGCATCACCGCCGAGGTATGCGTCCACCACTTATGGTTTACCGACGAAGACTACAGCCGCCTAGGCAACCGCATCAAGTGGAATCCTGCGGTCAAAACGGCTCGCGACCGTGAGGCTCTGCGCCAAGCACTCGTCGAGGGGCGCATCGATGTGGTCGCCACCGACCACGCACCTCACACGCTAGCCGACAAGGAGGGCGATGCCCTCACGGCAGCCTCTGGCGGTCCGCTCGTACAGCATAGTCTCCTGATGATGCTGGAGCTGGCTCACGAGGGGCTTTGGTCGCCTGAGCTGGTGGTCGAGAAGATGGCACACGCACCCGCACAGCTCTTTGGGGTACGTGAGCGAGGCTACATACGCACAGGCTACTACGCAGACTTAGTCCTCGTAGATCCTCGTCAGGAGACTACAGTGACGACGGAAAGCCTCTACAGCAAGTGTGGCTGGTCACCCCTGGAGGGCTACACCTTCTCGCATCGCATCGTAACTACCTGGGTCAACGGGCAGGTTGCTTACCGTGACGGGCAACTGACCAGTCGTCCGCTGGTACACGCGCTCACCTTCGCCTGAGTCCGGCCTCGTCAGAAAGCAAATCGACATTTGGGCGTCTAGGGCTGACGCACTATCATCGCTCTATCAGGAGCTACACAGGGGCGACTGGCGAAAAATGGATGAGTTCACTATATATAATAATGTGTCAACCATGGATTGGCTGTTGGCTGTTGGCTGTTAGCTATCGGAACCATCGGAGCTATCAGAGTGATCGGATCTCTAACTTCTAACCTCTCATCTCTATTTACATATCTTTACAGGGAAATTCGTCCGATTCCCTCCTTTCTCGAATATCCACGTGGGGAATCTCAAAT
>CAMCJO010000216.1 GCA_945875135.1 uncultured Porphyromonas sp. | reverse complement strand
TTATGTATACTTGATCGAAATCATCGTATGCCTTCTTCTGAAAATTCATCTCCTACGATCGACGTTATGAAGCGTCTAGTCGCTCAGCAAAAGTCTTCTCGCCATCAGCATCACGAGCCGATGGCTGACGAACTGTCTAGCTGCCCGACGACTCCTATATATGATAAGGTAGCACACGAAACGACTACCAGTCATCACGCACACAACAAGGCTACGACAGACCAACCCATCGCTAGTAAGAAGGAGCCCCTCGTCTCTAAGACGCCCCCCACGTCTCAACCAACAGCCACACGCCAACAGACAACGCCAACAGACAACAGACAACAGCCAACAGACAAACAGCTAGAGGAAAACATCTGGTGGATGAGTGCCTGGCGGTGGTTGCGTCGACTCCTAGACTTCCGCGAGGATAAGGCGGGCGATGTGGCAACCATCGAGTCGCTCAAGGGGGATGTGGAGTTTCGCGGTACCAAGCTCTGGATCCTCATTTGTGCTATCCTTGTAGCCTCAATAGGTCTCAATGTCAATTCGACAGCGGTCATCATCGGTGCGATGCTTATCTCCCCACTGATGGGCCCAATCATCGGCTTCGGTCTGGGCTTCGGCATTGCCGACCTAGAGCTCGTACGCAAATCACTGCGGAACCTCGCCTTGACGACCCTCTTTAGCATCACGACCGCTACGATCTACTTCCTCTTGACCCCACTTGATCAGCCAGGTAGTGAGCTACTGGGACGTACGGAGCCATCGATCTACGATGTCTTGATCGCCTTCGTGGGCGGTGCGGCGGGACTGATCGCAGGTAGTAGCAAGAGCAAGGGGCAGGTACTCCCCGGTGTGGCTATCGCTACGGCACTCATGCCTCCGCTCTGTACGGCGGGCTTTGGCATTGCTACGGGCAATTGGGCTTTCTTCTTCGGTGCCATCTACCTATACATCATTAACTCGGTCTTTATCGCCTTCGCCACCTTTGTGATGGTGCGCATCATGCGCTTCCCGATGAAGGCTGTCGCCTCGGGCGATATGCGCAAGCGTAGCTATCGCTGGATCACGATCATAGCCATCTGTACGCTCATACCTAGTATCTACCTGAGTGTACGTTTGGTGCGAGACTCTTATCAGGAGGAGCGTGCTAAGCAGTTTGTCGCAGACCACTTTGCTTCGTCTGATCATCAGGTGATCCGCCAGTCGCTGGTGCGTGGTGAGGGGGGACAAGCACCCTATATAGACGTGGTGCTGATCGGCAAGCCACTCTCGTCTCAGGCGATCGACAGCATCGCCGCTCTGCTACCTAGCTATGGCTTGTCAAGCCTCGACCTGCAGGTACACCAAGGCTTTGACAACGAGGCTCCTACGGACTACGAGCAGCTGGGCGGCGTCCTGCTACGTGACCTCTACGAGCGGTCTGAGCGCACCGCCTCTGAGCAGCGTGCTGAAATCGACTCGCTACGTCGCACGCTCCTGCGCTACGACTACTACAAGTCGCTGACACACGATGTGAGCGATGAGGCTAAAGTGGTCTTTACCGACATTAGCAAGGTGCGTCTCATGCCCTCGATGGAGTTTATCCAAGGGCAAGACTCCGTCCTCCATATCCTCGTGACGACACCATCGCATCGCATCTCCCCTGCCGAGCGTAGCAAGCTCGAGCAGTGGTTGCAGAAGCGTACCAAAGCAGATGATCTCGAGCTGATCCTAACCAACTAAGCAGAATAGAATACTAACTTTAAATAGATAAGCGTCTTATGAATAAACTACAGACCTTGCTCCTGACCCTCTGTGCACTCCTCGTGTGCAGTGCTACAGCACGTGCCGACAAGGGCATGTGGGTACTCAGTGAGCTCAACGAGCAAAACGAAGCTCGCATGCGTGAGCTGGGCTTTAACCTACCTCTAGACCAGCTCTACAGCCTAGACAAACCTTCGATAGCACGTGGCGTGGTCATCTTCGGCGGTGGCTGCACCGGCATCACCGTCTCCGATCAGGGACTACTCTTTACGAACCACCACTGCGGTTACGATGCGATCCAAAGCCAGAGTACCGTAGAGCATGACTACCTACGTGACGGCTTCGCCTCACAGTCTATGCGTGAGGAGCTACCGATACCAGGGCTCTCTGTCAAGTACCTGCGTGCGCAGATCGATGTGACGGCTCGCATCGAGCAGGCTGTCGCTGGTATCACCGATGAGGCTAAGCGTCAGGAGACGATCGACAAGGTCTCTGAGGAGATCGTCAAGGAGTACACGAAGTCTCCCTTTGACGCTGTCGAGGTAACCCCCTTCTACGCTGGCAATAAATACTATGTTGTCATCTACGACGAGTTTAAGGATGTACGTCTCGTGATGGCTCCTCCCAGCAGCGTCGGTAAGTTTGGTGGTGACACGGACAACTGGATGTGGCCTCGCCACACGGGCGACTTCAGCGTCTTCCGCGTCTATGCTGATGCCAACAACCAGCCCGCTGAGTACGCAGCTAGCAACAAGCCCTACCGTCCTGTCTACTACACAAAGGTTTCTCTAAAGGGTTACCAGGAGCAGGACTACGCGATGACCATTGGCTTCCCAGGCTCTACTGATCGTTACCTCACCTCTTACGGTGTGATCGATCGCATTGAGAATGAGAACGCTCCCCGCATCGAGGCGCGTGGCGTCAAGCAGGAGATCTGGAAGCGTGCTATGGACGCTGACCAAGCAACCCGCATCAAGTACGCTAGCAAGTATGCTCAGAGCTCTAACTACTGGAAGAACTCTATCGGCATGAACCGTGGTCTGGAGAAGCTCCACGTCGTAGACCGCAAGCGTGCCGAGGAGGAGGCATTCACCCAGTGGGTCGCTCGTACGGGCAAGCCTTACGGCAATATCCTCCCCGACCTAAAGCGTGCTTACGAGGAGGCTGCTCCCTACAATCGTCAGCTCAACTATATCGTCGAGACGATGCTGAGCGGTAGCGAGATCGTATGGATCGGCTATCAGGCTATGGTAGCTACTAGCTTGGGCAATAAGGAGAAGCTCGAGGGGCTCTACAAGGATTACCTCCCCAACCTAGACCGTGAGGTGCTCCCCGCTATGCTCTCGCTACTACGCACGAAGCTCCCTGCGGATAACCTACCCTTCATCTATCAGATCATCGATGAGCGCTTTGGCGGCGACTACAAGGCTTATGCTGAGGAGCTTTTTGCCAATAGTATCGTACCATACGAGGATAAGATGATGGCCGTACTGGCTATGGATCCGAAAAAAGTCCAGGAGACTCTAGCCAACGATCCTATACAGGAGCTCGTCCAGAGCGTACTGATGTACTACTCGACCTTGATCAATCAGTATATGGAGTACAACCATGCTATTGAGAAGGGCAAGCGTGAGCTCTTTGCCGCTATGAGCGAGTTCCAGCCTAACGCACTTCGTCCATCAGACGCTAACTTCACGATGCGTATGAGCTATGGTCGCATCCTCGGCTACGAGCCAGGTGATGGTGCGTGGTACTACCACTTCACGACGGAGCGTGGTGTCTTCCAGAAGCAGAACCCCAACAGCAGCGAGTTTGCCGTACAGCCTGAGATCCTCAAGCTGCTGAGCAATCCTGCTAACTTCGCGCCCTATGGTGTGGGCGATCACCTCTTCACCTGCTTCCTCTCGGACAACGATATCACGGGTGGTAACTCAGGTAGCCCTGTCTTCGACAAGAACGGTAACCTGATCGGTCTAGCCTTCGATGGCAACTGGGAGGCCATGAGTGGCGACATCGAGTTTGAGCCTGACCTACAGCGCACCATCTCGGTAGATATCCGCTACGTCCTCTTCATGATCGACAAGTGGGCTAAGTGCCCCCGTCTGATCCAGGAGCTGACCTTCGCATAAGCGAGGAGACAACGCAATCAGGACGCTCTGACGAGTAACCCGCTGTAGGGACGCTCGGTCTGAGCGTCCGTTGTCGACCAGCAAAACGAGTAATCCTTTGTAGGGGCGGACCTGCGTGTCCGCCCGTCTTCATCTGAGCACTATATGCCTTGAAGGCTGTCTCTTATACACATCTGACGCTGCCGACGATATGCAGTGTGTA
>CAMCJO010000215.1 GCA_945875135.1 uncultured Porphyromonas sp. | reverse complement strand
GGAATCTCGGGAGCTTCGCCAGTCGCTTCAGCAGAGGCGGCTTCCTCTTGCGTCGGTACGGCGGGTATCTCGGGAGCTTCGCTAGTCGCTTCGGCAGAGGCGGCTTCCTCTTGCGTCGGTATGGCGGGAGCCTGCGTGGTGTCGGCCTGACGGAGTGCCTCCTTGGCAATAGCGTTGAGGTCTATGCCAGCCACCTCGTATGCGATGGCATCGACACTGGGTTGTGGTGGCAACTTAGCCTCCTGTGCTAGGAGTGGATCTACCGAGGCTAGAGACTGCCTGCGCTGCTCTAGGTTCTTGACGTTTTCCTTAGCCACAGCACTATCTCTAGCCTTTTGGTCTCTTAGAGAAGCATCGTAGTACTCTACACGACCAAACTTGTCTGCTCTCTCGGAGATCTCGTCTTGCAGACGATCCATGTACTCGGAGAAGGCCTTTTGTGCTGCTTGTATCTGCTCTGCTTGTCCCTTGTAGCCTGCTAGTACCTCTTCCGTTCGATCTTTTTCCTCAGTGACGGCAGACTCTAGGCTGCGAGACTTTCTCATGCTAGCCTCTGTCTCTTTGTACGAGGCGAGAGTGTTGTAGTCACGACTGTACTTAGAGAGCGTACTGTGCATGAGGTTGATGACGTCTGCAGCCTCTGCACGGTTTCTGCCGTAGAAGTCTTCGGTATCCTGGTGCCACTTGGTTAGGTAGCTTAGCTTCTGGTCTTTGATCTGGTTATAGATAGCGAGACGATCCTTGCGGGTGTCCTTAAGTAGGTTGGTCACGATAGGTGCGATGATCTCAGACTGTATCTGGCTAATGCCAAAGGGGATGTTCGTACGACTACCATCCTCAGCGACCCAACTCATGGAGCGTATGTCTAGCTTGACCTTAGAGCTATCCCTGAGGTTAAATGGTCGGTAGTCGTAGTCGACGGTCTCGTAGTCAAAGGTCTCGTTTTGTATACGCTCTATCTCGTTAGCCTCTAGTACGGGCGAGTAGAAATTGTAAGGTGCCTTCAGTATGTTGAAGAGTATCCTATTGGAGTAGTCCACGAGGCTACCTGCCGATAGAACCCTCTTGGAGGCAGTCGACTGTACTGTGTCGGCGAGGTTTACCATGAGGCCTCGGAGCACCTTGTCCATCTCACCAGACTGATCAGAGAGCGACTTGCGCACCTCGTTAAGCTCAGTGAAGCGATCGATCTCGTCGTCATAAAGGTGCGTGTCGAAGACCTTGAAGACGGGAGCCCCAGAGGCGTGTGTGGTCGCATGCTCCTTGAGGAAGTTGGCATACGGTGTGTCGGGGAAGACTACGGGTAGATCGACATTGTACTCCTCTACATTGCTGAGGCTGTAAGTGATAGTACGCAGCGTACGATCAAGGCGACCGAAGTAGTCATTGAAGTTGACCTTCTGTATAGAGCGTGAGAAGGCTCCTGTGTCGATCGTTTCAGGCTCTTTTGAGGTCTCTACGATAGGCGCTGTCTCGGTGAGGTCCTTGAGGGTTGAGACGGCATCGTTGAGTGTGTCAGCCTGCTTGACCACTTGTAGGGTAAACTTCTCACTGCGAGCCACGCCTCCCTGGTCTACGATAAAGCTCTTGTCGTTGTAAGCGACTCTCTTTGCCACGGGTACGTAAGCGACCCCCATCTTGGTCACACGATAGTCTCTAAAGATGCCCTTGTGCTGCTCTTGGAGCCCATTTATTCGAGCCGCCTCCTGATCGATCTGCTGGGTCAGCTGATTTACGCGGGCATTTCTCATGAGGGCAAAGACGAGCCCGACGATAGTCCAGCAGAGTATCCAGCCGATGGTGCGCTCCCTCTTGGCCTTCTCTCTATCTGCTTCATACTTCTCCGTCTGAAACTTGGCATCTTCTATCTGCGCCTCGATAGCCTTCTCCTCGGAGACTATTCTCTCGGCAGCCGACTTGTAGTACTCGTAGAGGACTTTTGCTTGATCCTGATAGATGTTGGCAGAGTCCTTAAAGATTTTCCCTTCCATAGCGTATGTGGTTTAGTATTGTTTCTTTCTTTGTTGTGCCAGCTCGAGGCAGTTTCTGAGCCTCTCGGCGATAGTGTCTTGCGCATCTCCCCAGTCTTGCTCGAGGCGGCTCCTTACGAGGCTTAGCTGGTCGTACAGTTGAACCTCTAGATCTCTAGCTAGGGCATTGTCAGAGGGGGTTACATACTTCATCGCCTCTCTTAGTTGACGGACTTGCTCTAGATATTGAGGCGTGCCTGCTTGCTGACACTTGACCTCTAGGACGCGAAGCTGCTGATTGATCTGTTGCAGGCAAGAGCCTCTCCTCTCAACGCGCTGACCAGCTCTCTCGACGTTGTTATTGACGATAGCAGCTATATAGAGTCCCAGGAGCATGAGGAGGAGGAAGATAATCTGAACCACCAGGCACCACTTGAAGATCCACTCGAAGTATATCGAGCAGATCACGCAGCCGAGGCTCAGCAAGAGGTAAAGCCTCGTACTAGCCCACAAGATACCGTAGCTAGCACTAGATCGTCCGACTCGCTCTATAGGACCCAGTAGGTCGAAGCCTCGCAGGAAGAGAGCTCCGTAGGCGAGGCAGGTGACCACGAGGTTGAGGTAAAAGAGTCGCTCCTCCTGTTTGTCTCTCAAGAGGACGAAGTATACAGTGATAATAATTCCTATCCCTCCGATGAGAAAGAGGTAGCCTATAAGCCTCAGAACTTTTTGTTTCATAGCTCTATTTGCTAATTTTCAGACCACAGTTAGGACAGAAAGCCATGCCTCGTGTCGGGGTACCACAGCGAGGACACTTATCCTCCGAGAGCGGAGCTCCACAGTTAGAGCAAAATGCAGCCCCAAGCACTGTCGCTGCGTGGCAATTAGGACAGGTTGGTGCTGCCTGACCCGAGAGAGATACCCCACAAGTAGAGCATCGCGTCGCATTGGCATCGACATCGGCACCACAATTGGGGCAGGGGTTGTATGCGTCTCCACAATAGGGACAAAACTTCTTGTCAGTCGTGTACTTACGACTACAATTGGAGCAGAAAACCTCTCTCACGGCTGGCTGGGGCTGACTAGGTGCGCCCCCTGCGGGAGCATTGCCCGTGGTAGGGGTAGGCTGATCATATTTAGGAGCCATCAGTCCCCCAGCCATAGCACTGCCTCCGCCACCGCCTAGACCTCCCATCATACCTGTCATCATGACCGCTCCGAGTATGCCTCCTCCCTGGCTATTGCGCATGGCCTCCTGAGCTGTCTCAAACATTTTGCTCTGCTGCCACGTATGTCCTGAGATCTTTTGAGCAGTCTGCTGACTGATAGCCTCCTGCACGCTGCGACCATACTCTGTCGTCGTGTCTACATCTATCGAGGTTACATAAAACTTCGACAAGCTGCACCCATAGTCGGCAAAGAACGCCTCCAAGTCTGGTTGTAGGACGCTAGAGATGTCAGATAGATGTGCTGATATTTGATTGACACTATATCCATTGGCCTGAAAAGCTTTTGAAATCAAGCTCTTGGACTTGACCGTTAGCTCGCCTCGGAGCTGCTCTGTAAAGTCATCGACGGTGATCTCTTGAGCTCCATCTCCAGAGTACGGGAAGCCTAGAGCCAGCTGGAAGACTAGTCGTTCTGCATCCTCCACAGTAATCCCATAGGTGCCACTCACGCCGATAGGTATCTGTGCCTGAAAGGCTGCATCATAGACGGGAAAGTTATCTATACGCCACTGTACATCCCTCGGCTTGAGTTTATTGACAAACCATATTTGAACGGTCCAGGGATTTACCCCTCCAAAGGGAACTCCAAAGAACTCCCGCAGGATAGGCACGTTTGGCGAGTCAAGGTTATACTGTCCAGGTCCAAACTTCTGGCTCTTAGTGCCGTTGACTACAACGATAGCTTCCTGCGCTTCGTTGACCTGTAGCTTGGCATACTTACTGATGTTGTTCTCTGGGTGACGATAGGCGAGTACTCCTATCTGACCAGACCACTGGATGAAGTCAATTATCGATCTCTTCTTCATAGTACAATCCGTATAAAGTTGGAGGATTTATTAGTTCAAGATGCTCCTCGAGGGACAAATATAGTGTTTTTTTAGAATATGTATGCTGTGTTTCTATTAAGGTTCACATAACCCAAATTTAGC